>DYEN01000184.1 GCA_020725705.1 Anaerolinea sp. | reverse complement strand
CAGCTCGTGCGAGATGTTCGCGACCATTTCCCGGCGGGCGCGCTCAAGGCGCTGGATCTCGGTCACATCGCGCAGAGACAGCACTTCAAGCTGGTTCGTGCCGTTCTGTAGCGCCACCGCGCGGGCGTTCAATATCCGCTGGCCGAACTCGATGCGTCGCTCCACCCCTTCGCCCCGCACAAGCTGGGCTGCCTCGACCAGCTCCTCGATCTTGGGGTTGTTCACCGCCTGGATCAGCGGCTGCCCCTCGGCGTTCATCCCCAGCAACGCCTGCGCAGCCGGGTTGGCCACGAGCACGCGCCGATCTGCATCCAGCACCAGCAGGGCATCATCGATGGCTTTGAGGACGCCGTCACGCTGCCAGTACGCCCGGTCCAGCTCGGCGCGCATACGCTGGCCCGCGGCCGAAAGCTGGCGCTCCAGGCGCTGCATCCGCCCATAGACCAGCACCAGCGCGATCGCCAGCACAACAGCAACGGCCAGCAGGGCTTCGGTGCTCATCCTGTCCCATCACCCTTCAAACCGGTAGCCGACTCCGCGCACCGTCACGATCCGCTGTGGGTTGGATGGATCGTCCTCGATCTTTTCCCGCAACCAGCGCACGTGAACATCGACCGTTTTCGTCTGACCGCTGTAGTCGTACCCCCACACGCGCTCCAACAGCAGATCACGTGACAGAACCGCCCCCTTATTGCGCATCAGGGTTGCCAGCAGGTCGAACTCTTTGTGCGTCATCTTCAGCTCGACACCGTTATATGTCGCACGGCGTGCGATGAGATCCAGCGTCAGATTGCCGGCTTCCAGCTTGTCGACGACCGCACGCGAGGCGGGCGTACGCCGGAACATGGCACGCACGCGAGCCAGAAATTCCCCCAGGCTGAAGGGCTTGACAATATAGTCATCGGCCCCGATCTCGAAGCCGACAATGCGGTCGACTTCGCTGCCGCGCGCGGTCAGCATAATGATCGGAACGTCCGACTCGTTGCGGAGAATCCGGCAGACGGTCAACCCGTCCAGTGAAGGCAGCATCACGTCGAGCACGATCAGATCGGGCGACTTCTCGCGAGCCAGCGTCAGCGCCTCGGCCCCATCCCCCGTCTGAATGACCTTATAGTCTTCCTTGGAGAGATTGTAGGCCAGGGTCTTGCGCAGGGTATCGTCATCCTCGACAAGGAGAATCGTCTTCATGGCAGCCTCATCCGGATTCGCAGTACACCCTCTACAATCTTAACCTGAAATAGACCGGTTCGGGAGATGGGACGCTTTAACGTTTTTTAACGAGGGGGCTTTCTCCGCTGCGGCAGGCCAGCGGACGGATGTTGCCGCCGCAGGTCGCTTAAAACTCGCGGCGTCTCACCGTTGACCGGGCGCCCAAAATGTGGTACATTTCTCCCCGCAAAACGTGGCCCCGTAGCTCAATTCGGCAGAGCAGTTGACTCTTAATCAATTGGTTAGAGGTTCGAGTCCTCTCGGGGTCACCAGCCACACGACAACGCCCGCGAACGCGGGCGCTGTGTTTTTCGGGCGGAAGCCGGTGTTGCTCTGCCACCCCTTCCAGAGCGTGGGCAGATCGACAAGCAGCGGAACCGGCGCGCAAGCGCAATCCCTTTCGGCATACTGCGCGCTTATCGCCCTGTCACATGGCGTCGCCGCCATCAGCCGATCCGTGTGCCGCGCGTAGAATTTCCTCAACCTCGGCCAGCGTCGGCGTCCACAGATAGCGGCGCATGTCGAGCGTGTCGTCTTCGCCGAACTCCACCCCCTCGCTTTCTAATCGCAGACGTTGCTCCATCGCCGCCTCGGGCGATCCCTTGATGCTCACCCGTCCGCGCACATTCACCACGCGGTGCCAAGGGACGGTCGGCTCCGTACCGCCGAGGTTGTGCAGCGCCCAGCCCACGGCGCGCGCGCCATGCGGCACGCCCAGAAGATCGGCCACGCGCCCGTAGCTCAAGACCCTGCCATAGGGGATTGCCCGCACCAGCGTGTAGACCAGTTCGTTGAATGAGACGGCCATATTCCACCCACTTCCTCGCGATGCCAGGCAGGCCCTGATTATATCGCGCGCGGTGACGGTTCGCGTGAAGCACCTCGCAGATCGCGCTGCACTCAATTGTCGTCCTGGGATAGCGCGGAGAGAGCCTCTGCCGCCGTGGCAAGGTGCGGATTGAGTTCCAGCAACTCGCGATAGACGGCGCGCGCCTGCGCGGCGTCTCCCTGCGCAACATATAGTTCGGCCAGCACGAACCAGCCTGTGTAGAACTCCGAGGCCATCCCCGGCACCGCAAGCTGGGGGAGCAGGTCAAACGCGGCGGGGCGGGCGTAAACGGTTCCCACGAAGTAGTCCGGCTCAGGGCGCGGCGCCACACTCGCGCGCAACAGCCCGATCACGCGGGCGTCTCCGGCGCCGCGCGCCCGCTCGACCTCGGCCAGGATCGCATATCCCTTGGCGCCGCCGTAGCGATCGGCGAACAGAGCGCGGCGGGCGTCTGCCTCGGCGGCGTCCAGATCCCCCGCGGTAAGCGCCAGCTCCGCCCGCACCAGCGCCGGGCGCTCGTCCTGCGGACGGGCGGCCACAGCGCGATCCAGCCACGCCCGCGCCCGGCCGGGGTCGTGCAGCACACGCTGTGCGTACATGCCCAGGGCCAGATGCGCCATCCAGCTTTCTTCGCGCTCGGCGACGGGAACCAGATCGGCAGCCGTGTCCGTCTGCCCGGCCAGCAGCGCCACATAGAGCCGCAGCCCGGCAGATGTTTCGCTATCAGCCAGAAAGTCGCGCAGGCCCGCCGGATCGCGCCGGCGCACGTATTCGGCCAGGTCCGGATTCTCGCGGATGGCGCGCATACCGTCGCCCAGCCACCACCAGTAGACCGCCATCTGCGGGTTGATGGCAGCCGCCCGGCGCATTGCTTCCAGCGCAGGAAGCTGCCCCCCGCCCTGCGCGTACAGCCCGGCCAGGTTGGCCCAGCCCCGGTCAAACGTTGGTTCGTGCGCCAGCGCGCGGCGATGCGCGTTGATGGCGGCGCCGAGATATTGCGAGGGTCGCTCCACGGCCAGCAGCCCCAGAACGTAAGCTTCCTGCCAGTCATAGAGCGACAGCGACGAATCCCACATCTGCGCGCGGCGGGCGCGAATCAGCGCCGTATCCAGATCACCCCGCTCGACCGCGTGGCGGCTGGCAAGCATCCACCCCTGCGCGATATCAAACGCCGCAAACGCCGCGCCATACACCGCCATCACTCCAACTGCGCCCCACGCAATCCCGCTTTGCCACAACGGCCCCGGGGCGCGCGCGGGACGCGGCTCAGCCAGCGTATAGGCAACCGTAACCAGCACCGGCACAAGCGACGAGGTCAGCGGGAAGGTGTCGACGAGGCTGTGCACCGCATACGCTACCAACGCGGCGAGCGCGCCTTCGAGCCAGCGCCGGCGCCGGAGATCCGCCTGGCGCCAGGCACGCCACCACGCGCGCAGAAACAGCACCGTGATCCACGCCAGCAGCAGCAAGCCGGGCACACCCGTTTCGGCGAGCACGTTGAGCGGCAGGTTGTGGGCGGACACAAGTTTATCTTGCGCCAGTTCAGGATCGCGGTAGGCGCGCAGGGTGCGCCCGAACAGACCCGGTCCAACGCCGGTTGTCGGGTGATCGCGCGCCATCTCGACGGCGCTGCGCCAAGTGTCAAGCCGCCCCTGGTCGCTGGCGCTGCGCTGACGGGCGCTCCACACCACCATCAGCAGACTCAGTCCAAGTGCCCCGATCAGCATCGCGCCCAACACAAGGCGAGGTTGAAGCAGACCGCGCAAGTGCCCCGTCTTACCGCTCCAGCGCAGCACGGCAAAAGCGCACAGAACTCCTGCCGCCGCGAAGGCGCCGAGCAGCCCACCACGCGAAAAGGTGAAAAACTCGATGCCCAGCAGCGCGCCCGCCAGCAGCATCAGACTCAGCCGCGCGCTCCGCCGGGACGCCACCAGCGCGCCGGTCGCGGTCAGTGGCAGCAGCACAGCAACGGTGTTGCCCTGAATGGTCGAGATGTTCAACGCGAGGTCGAGAGTGGGAAGAAGCGGCGGAACCGGACCGCCACCGGCGTGCGCCACCGGGAACCAGCCCGGCTCGCCAAGCCAACCGAAGTACCATACCATCAGTTCGAGCGCGCTAATCGCGGCGATCACGCCCGCTGACGCCAGCAGTGCCAGCCAGAACGCATCGGCCCAGCCGCGCCGCATCCGGTCCACCAGCAGATACAGCAGGCCCATATGGACCGCATAGGTCCAGGCGAACTCGAAGGCTAGGCGTCGCTCGGTGGCGAAAAACACGCTGACGCCCAGCCAGACGAGCGACGCCGCCAGGGGCAGATCGAGGGCCGTGCGAGGTAGCGCGGCGCGGCGGCGCCCGACTGCGATCAACCAGAGGGCCAGAGGCGCCGCCACCGGCGCCCAACGCAGGGTGTCCGGCATGGCCCCGGCATGCGCGTAGGCCGTGCCGGTCACGAACATGACCAGCAACACCAGCGCAATCACCAACCCGGCGCGCCTGCGCGGATTCATCACCCTTATGTCCCCTGGAGCGACAGCATCTTGCCAACCGTGCGCAGCATGATCAGCACATCCAGCGCGATCGACTGGTGCCGGATGTAGTACAGATCGTACTGGAGCTTGATCAGGGCATCCTCTTCGCTGCTGCCGTAGTGATAGCGCACCTGCGCCCAGCCGGTGATCCCCGGCTTGACCACGTGCCGCGTGCGATAAAAGGGAATCGTCCGGCTCAGTTCTTCAACGAACTCGGGCCGCTCCGGGCGAGGGCCGATGATACTCATCTCGCCACGCAAGACGTTGTAAAGCTGCGGCATCTCGTCCAGGCGCGTTTTGCGCAGGATCTTTCCGACGCGGGTAATGCGCGGGTCGTCGCCGCTGGCCCAGCGCGGACCCGTGTCGCGTTCCGCGTCCGGGATCATCGAGCGCAGCTTGTAGATGTGAAACACGCGCCCACCCTTGCCCACCCGCTGCTGGCGGAAAAACACCGGCCCCGGCGAGTCAAGCTGCATCGCCAGCGCGATTAGAGGGAGCAGCACGGCAAACACGCCCAGCCCTGCCACAGCCAGCGCGAGATCGACAGCGCGCTTGACCACCGGGTACGGGTCGAAGATCGACGCGCCCTCAATGGGCAGAATCGTCGTCCAGAAGCGCTGGCCAATATGCTCGATGGGGACGCGGCCTGTCACCTGCTCGTAGAGCAGCGGCATGGGGATGATGCTTAGCCCCTGCTCGTAGCAGTCCATGATCGCCCGGAACATCTCGCCCGACAGCTCGTGCCCGTGCGCCAGGATCAACTCGGAAACCTGCGCGTCGCGCGCGATTTGCAGCAGGTCCGAGCCATCGCCCGCCAGCGGGACCGGCGCAGTTACCGGCGGCTCGTCGCCCGGCTCGGTGACCATCCCGACCACTTCGTAATCGTCCGGCGCTTCGTCGCGCAGCGCCTCGATGATCGTCTGCGCGCTCCAGCCGGAGCCGATCACCAGCGCGCGCCGGCGGGTGCCGGTCCAGCCCAGCAGAAACGGGCGCCACAGCCGCCACAGCAAGATCAGGATGAACGAGAGTACCGCGTAATACAGGATGAACAGGCGGGGCAATGCGTCGCGCGGGCTGAAGAAGAAAATGACCAGATAGACGACCACGATCTGCAACGTGACCTGCACCAGCCGCATCAGGCTGGTGTCGATCCGCGAGGACACGCGCAGGTTGTAAAAATCGTTGGCGCTCGCCAGCAGCAGCCACAACACCGCGAGGATCGGAAACCAGTAGAGATGCTCGACGATGAAGCGCAAACCAAGCCCGCGCCCGTCCACGATCACCCAGATGCCGAGCGCCAGCACGACCGCGACGAAAATCGCCAGCGCGTCGCCAAGCATCAGCAGAATCCGACGCTCGGAAATCTGAAGCTGCCAGCGACGCGGCGGCGGGGGAAGAGGCTCGGCTGAGCGGGTCATGATGGGCTGCTCCCGGAGCGCACGCGGCGCAGCAGCTCGGCCCAGAAACCGCTACCCCATGCCAGATGGATGCAGGCGAAGGCCAGCGGTAAGCGCGGTAGCAGCGCCCAGCCATCTCGCGCCGCCTGCCGCAGCGACGCCAGCCCGTTTGCCAGCACGTACAGCCCGATCACCAGCGCCCACAGCCGCCGGATCGAACTGCTCAGCACGCCGAGCAGCCCACCCCCGGCCAGGGCCGCGACGAACAGCGGCGCAACCAGATGGCGTGGCCGGGCCGAGCGGGGGTGCTTCACCAGCACGCGGCATTTCCACGCCCCATAGCGGAAGAACTGCCGCCACAGCGCGCCCAACGTCTGGCGACCGTAATATTCGGAGCGGATGTCCGGGGACAGATAAATGCGCCCGCCCGCGCGGCGGATGCGGTAATTCAGCTCGTAGTCCTCGTTGACGGCCAGCGTCTCGTCGAAACGCCCCACGCGCGCGAAAACCTCACGCGGCCACGCGCCCATGTAGACGGTATCCACATATTCGGCACGCTCGCTGGTGGTGAAACGGCTGGGGACGCTGAACGGGGAGCGGTACGCGGCGGCGATGGCACGGCCTAGCCCCGTCGTGCCCACAAAGCGCAGCGGCCCGCCCACGTTGTCGGCGCCGGTCGCCTGCAAATGATCAACACAGCGGCGGACGTAATCGGGCGCGATGACGGTGTGCCCATCGACACGCACGATAATCGCGCCCTGCGCGTGATCGAGCGCGATGTTCAGTGCGCGCGCCTGAATCCGTCCGGGATTGTCCAGCAGCCGCACGCGCGGATCGGTGACCGCGGCTGCGTGAACCAAAGCCACCGTCCCGTCGGTCGATCCGCCATCCACCACGAGCACCTCAAGGCGGTCTGCCGGATAGTCTTGAGCCAGAACCGCGCCGAGCGACCGTTCGATGAACGCCGCCTCATTGTAGACCGGCATGACAACCGTCACCGCCGGCAGGGCATGCCCGTCCGTCATCGTGCCTTGCTTCCCGCGTGCAACCGACTCGCGGCGCGATTATAGCGGCGGCCTCTGCTCGCGTCGACCCCAACCCGGCGCGGGCGGACGGGGCGTGCGCCGCGCCGTCCCCAGGCTGCCGGCGCCGATCAGCACAAGCGCCGCCAGGACTCCGCCTGCCGTCAACCCCACCGCCAGCGGCCAGCGCGTCAGGGTGTAGCGCAGCGCCACGTCACCGCCGCCGGCAGGCACAGCCACAGCCTGAAACGCCAGGTTCGCCCGGTACAGCGGGACGCTTTCGCCGTTCAACCGCGCTTCCCAGCCCGGATACCACGTCGTCGCGACCACCAGGTAAGCCGGGGCTTCGGTGCGGACCCGGATGGTCACCCGGTCGGGACGGCTGTCGAGCACGGTGATTTCCGCGTTGCCCGGGGGTGGCGCAGTCTCAGGCACCGCAGGCCGCGCGGGTTCCCCTGCCAGGATCACCCGCTCGAAGGGATTCCACGCCGGGTCAAGCAGCGCGGCCTTAATTGCCTCATCGTCGCCCGGCCAGTCCGCCGCCGGAACCAGCCACATCAGCGGGGGCGGCTCCGGCGCGACAAACAGTGGCGCTTCGCCCTTCCATCCACGCGGCCTGACATCGCCGAACACCTGGCTGACCCCCGCCGCGCGCAGCAGCGCATCAGCAGCCGGACCGGCGGCTTCGATCAGCTCTACGTACTCGCGATGATAGCGCGGCAGCAGCGGATCGAAGTTGTTCAGCGCCGACACACGGTCCAGCATATTCAGGTTGGGCAGCAGCGAGCCACGAACATCAGGCCACTGGTCGCGGGCGCGGATGTAGTCGGACGGGACGAAGAAACGCTCAAACTTAACCCAGTACTCGTAGTCCTCGAACCAGTAGACGCGCCCCTGCGGGCGAGTCACCCCAAACGAGCGGTAGAAGTCCGCCGTGACGGTCGGGTTCAGCCCGCTCGATGCCCAGGCCAGATCGATCGCGACGAAAACCAGCACCACGACACGCCACAGCAGCGGCGAGGCAAACGACGCGTTTGAGGGCTGCATGAGCGTCAGCACGGCTGCGCACGCGATCCAGCTTCCCAGGCCGATCAGCGCCCGCGTCAGCACGTCCAGCGCCCCGCTCAACGCCAGCAGTTCGCGGCTGGCCAGCCCCAGTACGACCATCCCGGCCCCCCCGGCCAGCGCCAGCCGCGACCAAAACACCGCCCACCGCCCCTGCCCCCACGCGCCCGTCCCGATCCCGGCCAGGACGGCCAGCCCAAACACCGGGGCGATCATCCAGCGGACCGGCTCGCGGAAGAAGTCGAAGGTCGGCACATGCTCGTACAGCAGGTGAAAAACCGGTCCATAGCGCCCGGCAGCCAGCGGCAACGTGAACAACACCAACAGACACCAGTACGGAACCGTGCGAAAGACAGGATAATGAACCAGGAAGCGGCGGCGGCGCAGCCAGCCCGCCACAGCAGCCCCGGCGGCCAGCAGCGGCACAAACCCGATATACGCGGCGTTTTCGAAGAACATACCCCCGGCCAGATAGCTGCCATCGGCGGGCGTGCCGAAGAAGTTGGGGTTCAGCAGAGTCAAAAGTTGCAGCGGGGGATAGGACAGGTTGGCCGCGACCTCGAACGCCAGCCCGTTCGAGCGCTGTGACTGCCCGAAGTATTCCAGGGTAGGCACCAGCTGGACCGATGCGATCAGCATACCAAGCGCGGCGCCCGCCGCGGCCAGCCCCAACCCTGCCAGGCGCCGGGCTGCCGGCTGGCCGCGCAGCAGCCACACGGCCACCCACATAGCGTAGAACCCGGCCATCAGCGCACCGTACCAGGTCGTCTGCGCGTGCCCCGCCAGAAGCTGCAGCCCGGCCACGACGCCCAGCCAGCCGGCGTCGCGCGCCCGCCGGTTCAACACCACCATATGCACCAGCCAGAAGATCCAGGGGATCCACGCCGCCGCGTTTGCGGTCGGAAACGAGCCAACCCGCGCCATCAAGTAGCCGGAGAGGGCGTACGCCAGTGCGCTCATGCTGCGCCCGAAGCGCGACACGCCGAGCGCACCGGTGAACAGCCACATCCCCACCGCCGACCAGACGACATGCAGCATCGCCGCCAGACTCATCGCCTGCACGCCGGGCAAGATCAACCACAACCAGTTTGGCGGATAGAAGAGGGCCGTCTGATAGTTCGCCAGCAGCGGTGCGCCAGCGCCCACATACGGGTTCCAGGTCGGCAGGCGCCCGAGCTTGACCTGCGCGAAGGCAAAGTCGCGCCAC
The DNA here is from genome assembly GCA_020725705.1 of Anaerolinea sp. Taxonomy (GTDB): domain Bacteria; phylum Chloroflexota; class Anaerolineae; order Aggregatilineales; family Aggregatilineaceae; genus DYGX01. The sequence continues at coordinate 35,170 of DYEN01000184.1, read as the reverse complement.
GGGTAAAACTGCAGCGCGGGCAGGCCCCAAAACAAGGATTGCCCGCTCAACAGCCGGTGAAAGAGCGAGAGCAGCACCAGCGCCAGCAGGACAAACGGCAGCCAGGAGGGAACGTCGCGCCTAGTCACGCTGCACCTCGTAAACCGCGAAGCGACCGGGGCCGCTGCCATGAACCGCGACTTCGCGCAAGCCGGCCTGCCACCCGCCACCCGAGGCTTCCGCGCGCTCCAGCGGGCCTGCCAGCACATAATCCACTTCGGCCAGCAGCGCCGCTCGCTCATCGGGAGACAGGGCGTTGCGGAAGAACGCCACCACGCGGCGTTCTTTCGTCTCCGCGTCGACCGTTTCCGGGCCGTGCCCGACAAAGGCGATCAGATCGGTGTACACCGGCACGAGGTTACCTGTTTCGTGCCTGCTCAGGACAACCGCGCCCCGGGGAGCAACGGCGTTCAAAGCCTGCAACGCCGTGATCTCGTCCACCGGACGAAAGATCGGGCGTCCAGGCGCCAGCACGCTGGCCAGCCCACCCAGCCAGAGCAGGCCGGATGTCGGCAGCACCAGTGCCAACAGGGCGGCTTGCGCAAGCCTGCGGCGGCGAGGGGCCAGCCGTCGTAACCCCACCGCGGCCAGTATACCAAGCGGCACAATGATCCCCTCGGCCAGCCGCCGCTGGACATTAACCGGCACATATACCAGCACGGGGGCCGCGACTAACCAGCTCACCAAAAGAAGATACCCGGCGTGCTGCGCGCCGCGCCGCCACGCCCAGGGGATCGCAGCCGCCGCCGGGATCGCCAGCGCAGCATAGCCCAGCGCATAGTGCAACGGATGCGGTGAGGGCAACCGATTCTGAGCCGCCCACTGCGCGAACACGTCGTTCACCGCAAAAACCCAGGTAGAGTAAAGCAGCAACGGCAGCGGCACGAGCGCAGCAACCGCCGCACGCCAGAACAGGTCCCACGGAAAGCGGCGGCGCCGCACCCACACGGCCAGGCCCCACATACCCAGCAGAACATAGACGACCGCGATGTAGAACGGGACGCACAGCCCGGTCACAAACCAGGCTACTCCGGCCAGAAGCGCGTGCCCAAGCCAGGTCCGCATGGCCCCATCCCGCGCAGTCGCGTCTAGAAGCGCCAGAAATCCCGCCAGCAGCGCGGCCCGCGCCAGCGCCAGGTGCGGCAGACCGAATAGGATTAGGAACGAGTAGCCTTCCGGCACATAGAAATCGAGCGGCAGCGAGCCGAAGGCATCTCCCAGCCCGGCCAGGCTTAACAGCCAACCCAGCCCGCCGCCCAGCGTCGCCAGTAGCAGTGCCAGCCGGCGCAGGGCTGGCGCGCGCACAAAAGCGGCCACGAAGCGGTAGATCGCCAGGATCAACGCCAGGCCAAACACCACCCGCGCCCCGTGATAGACCGCGAGCAGCATGCCCACCGAAACGGGTTGGCCGCCCGCCAGCAGGCGCGCCAGATGGCCAAGCAGAATGTACGGCAGAAAGAACAGGGCACCCCGGTGCGGCTCGCTGGTATAGCGGTTCACAAACAGCCAGTCGCCGCCCGCACCAATCCGCATCTTGGCCAGATAGCTGTTCCCATCTTCAACTCCAAACAGCATCCCACTGAAGCGCCAATCCTCGCCCGCGGCCAGCCACCCGACAACATACGGAATCGTTGTAGCACACAAAATCAGCGCCGCGAAGACCACAACGCGGCGCCACTCGCGGGGGGAGATGCGCTCAGCAGGCATCACGACCCGTCCCCCACAGCCCGGGCTGCCTGGGAGCGCGCATGTTCAGATGCACGGCAGAGGGAAATGCCACACCAAACCCGATCCGTGCCGGTTCACCGATGGATGAAGACGGTGACATCGCCGAATGTTTCTCGTGGGAAATCCGCCGGCAGCGACTCGGCACAGCTTGCGCCCGCCGAACCGCCGATCTTCGCCGCCAGCGAGCGCTCGCGCGGTCCCCAGAAGATGTACGCGACATGGAATGGCAGGGCTGAGCCGAGCAGGGTTGTGCAGTCTGCCCCTCCATACCAGGCCTCGACCTGATCCAGGCGTTCCTTGGCGGGCACCGTCTCGTACTCGTGTCCGTAGACGACACGCTGCGAAGTATACGCCGGGATCCAGACACTGACGGTCGGCGCCGCCAGAACCACCGCGCTCTGCTCTCCGCGCTCATCGAGCCAGTGGAAAGCGTCCCAATAGCCGCTTTCGACCAGCAGCCCGTTTTCCAGCCCCTGCTCCGGGCTGCTGACAACCCCAAAGAGCGGAATGGCGAGATTGAGAAAATTGCTAGGCAACATAAACACCAGCAAGACGGCCAGGGCAGGCGCTCGCCAGCGCCTGGGCACGCGGAAGAACCAGTAGTCTTCCAGCGAGCGCACGGCGAAAAACACCAGCGGAATGATCAGGCCCACCGTCATCCGGCGTTGCAGATTGAACGGCGCATAGAGCAAAGCCGCGTTCAGCACAAGCCACAGCAACATAAACTGATCGCCGTCGCGCTCAAAGCGCCGGATGGCGCGCGCCAGACCCGGCAGCGCGACGACCAGCAGTAATCCGTAGCCCGCCAAGTACGCATATGGAGCGGGCGAAGGGGTCTGGTTCTGCCGGTTGAATTCGGCCATGACGTCGTTGAACTGCAGCACCGCTGCGTAGTACACGGCGAAGGGCAGCGCCGGGAGCCACAGCATCGACGACCAGCGCAACTCATGTGATGGGATCTGCCGCGTCAGATAGGCGCGTACCAGCAGGTATGCGATCAGCGCCGCACCGATCGGGATCAGCGCGAACGGCTGGATGAGCGCCAGCACCATCGAGAGCAGCATGATCTGCAGCCCGCCGTTATCCACACCCGGCTCGGCGGTAAACCCACGCCGGAAGACCACCAGATATGTCGCGGCGATCAACGCCAGGCAGGCGATGCTGAGAGGGAAATGCGGATTGGTGAACACGGCGAAGAAAGGAAACGCTTCGGGCGTGTTCAGGTCAATCGCGATTCTGTCCGGATCGAGGACCAGCAGCAGCCAGCCGAGGCCCGATCCCACCGCCGCCAGTAGAAAGAACAGGCGGCGCGGACGCAGACGCACCCATACCGTCGCGCCGAACTGATACAGCGCAAAAAACATGAACAGGCCGGTCGCCACGCGCGCCAGATGAAAGACAAGCAGGCTCGACAGTCCGGTGAGCCGGGCAGCATGGCCAAGCAGAAGGTAGAAGACATGGAACCCGGCGCCATTATGCACCTGCGGTGTGTGGCGCAGCTCAAACAGCCACGCGCCCTGCCGCCCCTGCTCGATCTTGGACAGATAGGTCGCCCCGTCCTTCGGGTTCGACAGCATCCCCATGAACTGCCAGTTGTCTTCCACCTGGTTCCGCGCCAGCGCCCAGGCAAACGGAACAAGCGTCAGCGCCACCAACAGACCGCTGATGATGATCACCCAGCGCCATTCTGCCGCCGAGATATCGACCCTGCGGAGCGTCTGCATCAGAGCGTTCTCACCCCACGCGCTGCAAGCCCGAGGCGAATTGTCGCGAGAATCTGGCGTGTAGTATAATGCGCCCTGCCAGTCTGCGCCTTATTCCACGTTAATCATAGGTTCATTGTACATCGACCTGCGGGCTGCGCCAGTTCGGAGAAACGGATGAATCCATCCCACACCCTCTATCGCATCCAGAGAATTGACAGCCAGCTCGACAGCCACCGCCGACGCGTGCGCGAAATCGACGCCGAGCTGGAAAGCGACCAGGTGCTCCAGCAGGCCCGGGCACAGCGGCGCTCGTTGGAAGAAGCGCTGCGCCCACACGAAGCCCGCGCCACCAACCTGAACCTGGAGATGCAGAGCGTGACCGCGCAGCGCACCCAGTTCTCCAACCAGCTTTATAGCGGCGCTGTCAACAACCCGAAAGAATTACAGGACATCGAACACAAGCTCGAGGAGCTAAAACGCCGCCACAGCGACCTGGAAAACGCCCTGCTGGAAACTATGATCACGGTCGAGGATCTTCAGGAGCGTCTGCATACTGCGACCGAGGCGCTGGCACAGATCGAGGCAGAGCGGGCCTCGCAGCATGGCGCGCTGCTGGAGGAGCGCCAGCAACTCCGGCTAGAGATCCGCCGGCTCAAGGCGCAGCGCGAGAAAATCGCCGCCGAGGTGGACGGCGATACGCTCGCCCTGTACGAAGACCTGCGCCGCAAGAAACAAGGGTACGCAGTCTCCGTCTTGGAAGGCGACCGCTGCCAGCGCTGCGCCGTCAGCCAGACGGAAGTGATTGTGCAGCAGGTCCGCCAGGGTAACGAAATCGTGTTCTGTTCCAACTGCGGACGTATTCTGATAGCCCGATAGATCGAGGAAGCTGCCATGAGTGTTGAGCCTCTGTCGTTCGTTTTGGGCATCCTGCTTGTTGCCGCGTTGGTGGGGCTGGCCTGGGCAACCCGTACGCGCCTGCGCCGCATTCAGGCTGCGACCGGCTCGCAGATCGAAGGCACGCGCCAGTTCATCGGGCGCAGCGCGCAGGCACGCTATGCCCGCGACATCGCGCGTGTTGCCCAGAGCTATCACCTTGGCGGCGACCGCGTACCCCTATCCGAGATCCTGGTTGAACCGCAGCTTCTGCCCGGCCCGCAGCCGCTTTCGGTCCCCGAGCCGGGCACCGCCCCGGCGACCAGCGTCTTCGATGTGATCCCCGTCTTTCACGACCTGCCCTACAGCTACGCGCCCTATAACCTCGAGACCTTTCCGTTGACCGACCTGGACGCGGGCGACCGTCAGATCGCCATTCTCGGAATCAGCGGCGCGGGGAAAAGCACGGCGCTCGCGGCGCTGGTCCTGCTGGCGCTGGGCGAGCTGAAGTTCGAGACACTCGAAGCGCTGACCGACCAGGCGATCTACGAAGAAGAGCAGTATCTATCGGCAGGTGAGCGGACCGAGCGCGTGCGCGAACGCGAGCGCATCGAAGCGCGGGCGCTTGAGAAGCTGCACGATGTGCGCAAGAAAGAGCGCGAGCAGCTTGGCGCGGCGCAGCCTGACCGCCTGCCGCCGCTGAAGATCCCCGGCCTGATCCCGATTCTCGTCCACCTGCGCGACCTGGATCTCACCCCTGGTCGCTATGGCAAGAGCGGCGCTGACCCGGCGGAGCCGCTCGTCGAAGCCATCCAGCGCCAGGTCAGCGCGGTTACTGCGCAGGTAGTGGGCGGCGTGATCTATCCCGCGCTGGAAGCCGGGCGTGCGCTGGTTCTGCTCGATGGCTATGACGAGCTTGCGCCGGACGAGCGAGATACTTATTTCCCGTGGCTGCAAAGCCTGCGCCAGACGTACGGCCACAACCTGATGGTCATCGCCGGGCCGGTCACCGGACATGACGCTCTGGTTGAGCTTGGTTTCACGCCAACCTACATCCGCGCCTGGAAGGACGACGATTATCGTACGCTGGTCCGGCGCTGGGACGAAGCCTGGGAGCGCCATATGCGGCGCAAAGACGCCCCGGCCGACGACCAGCCGCTCCGCCACTTGATGATCGACAATCGAGGCCGCACACCGCTAGATGTTACGCTCAAAATCTGGGCCGGGCTGGCGGGTGATACGCAGCGCCCCGGCCGGCCGGGCTGGTACGATGCATTCATCAACCGCACGCTGGGCGCTTCCGCTCAGCGCGCCGCGCTGGCCGCGTTGGCCGCCCACGCCCTCGACCATGGTTTTGTCTTCGACCGCAGCGGGGCGGCAGAGGCGCTGGCCGAAGCGGCCACGCCGGTCAAGGCCGACGAGCTGCTGGACACGCTCGTCAGGTATCGCCTTGCGCGCCGCCATCCAGGGGAACGGTTCAGCTTCGTCCATCCGCAGATCGCCGCCTTCCTCGCAAGCGAATTCATCGTCACGCGCAGCGCCGACGAAGCCGCTGCGTATGCGCTCGAACCCGCCTGGACCGACGCACTGAGCTTCGCCGCCGCGCAGCTTAACATGCTGCCGGTGGTCTACCGCCGCCTGAGCGCCGCGCCCGATCTGCTCTTCAGCCCGCTGTTCGAGCTGGTGCGCTGGCTGCCGGATGCACCCCCGGATGCACCCTGGCGCGGTGATCTGTTCAAGCGACTGTCTGCCGCGTTGGTCGCCCCCGAACAGTATCCGCTGCTGCGCGAGCGGGCGATGGCCGCGCTGATCGCCTCGCGTGACCGCAACGTGCTGTTCATCTTCCGCCAGGCGCTGCGCAGCACAGACCCGCACGTCCGCCAGTTGGCGTGTGTCGGCCTGGGAGCTTTGGGTGACTCGGAAGCCCTGCGCGATCTGGCGCCGATGCTGTCGGACTCGCATCGCAACGTGCAGCTTGCCGCCGGGCTGGCTCTGGGCGCGATCGGCACCGAACGCGCGCTGGAAATCATGGTGCAGGGGTTGCTAGAAGGGACGGATGAGCTACGCCGCGCGGTGGCCGAGACGCTGGCAGCCATTCCGCAAGGCGGCCACGAGATTCTGCGCGACGGCATCCTGGCGGACGACATCATGATCCGGCGGGCGACGGTGTACGGCCTGAGCCGGATCAAGGCATCGTGGGCGCTGGTGGCGCTCTACCGCGCCATGATGGAAGACGAGCAGTGGTACGTGCGCACCGCAGCAGAAGAAGCCTTTATGGCCGCGCGCGCACCCGAACATGACGGGCCGCACGCCCACCCCGAAGCCGACTCGCTGCCCTGGTTGATCCAGTGGGCGGCAGAGCGCGGTGAGGGTGTCCCTAACGGCAAAAACGCGCGCCAGGTATTGATCCGCGCGCTGCAAGAAGGGCGGCAGTTTGATAAAGTGATGGCCGCCGCCACCTTGGGCCGGATGGGGCATGTCCAAGCGCTTAAACCACTTTACGCGGCGCTGCGCGATCGCAGCCCCGAAGTCCGGTCAGCAGCCTTCAGCGCGCTGGCCGAGATCCAGCTTCGCACCGGCCATCCACTGCCCAGCGCAGCGTAAGTATTGCCTGGCGAAATCAAACGCGGCCCAGAGGGTGGCACCCCTGGGCCGCACGACGTGTGTTGCCGGGCCGATCAGTCGGGCGCCGAGATCGCCGCTGCCGGAGTTGCAAGCGCTTCGATCAGCACCCCAGGCAGGACCTCTTCGTCCGGCGCGCACCGGATAAAGTCGCGAATGCTGGTGTGATAGATGGCCTCGCGCTCAGCCTGGCGCAGCACAACGCGGTAACCGGGCGTTTCCTGGGCCGGGTACGGACCGGCAGCCTTAGGGCAGCCGAGGCTCGCGTCAGGCCAGATGACCGACACCAGCCCCACCACCTCGACGCTGCCCGCTTCCACCGATATCTGTTCCGACCAATCGCGCCGTACCAGGTCAACCATCGCCTGGGCAATCGGATCGGGTGCAACCGGCTCGCCGTGCAGCCCGGCCGCCAGTCCACCTGGCGGGCAGCGCACCAGCGCCCCACCCCCGGTGTGATAAGCCACCGCTGCCCGAGACCCCGCCAGCAGAATCCGGTATCCCTCCACGCCGCCTTCAATCTCCGCCGGCGACCCGGCCGGTTCTGCGCAGCCGAGAGACGCATCGGACCAGTGGAAGCGCTCCAAGCTCAGAACACGCACCTCGCGGCGGGTTACCGCGCCGGATGCCACCCAGTCATCGACGGCCTGCTGCAGCGCCGCGCGCAGATCGTCCGGCAGTCCGGGCGCGGCAACGGGCGTCTGCGCCGGGGCAAAGCTCTTTGCAGCGGGCAGATCGGTCGGCGTGGGAATCGGCGAAGTGGGTGTCACGGTAGGCGGAGCGGTCGGTGGAACCAGGGTGCGCGTGGGGGGTGGCGCCTCGCCATCGGAGTCAGCACCGCAGGCTGTCAGACTCCAGACGAGCAGCAGCCCTGCCGTCGCGATCAGGAAGGCGCGGAGTGACTTACCGGCAATCACCATCCCTGCCCACCCCTCAACCGCCGGGGAAATCCGGCTAGTACCACGCCGCGAGGTGACTCTCAATCCACGCCGGCGACACACCCTGAACGCTGACGATCTTGTTGGGCTGGTCACGCCCGGCGACAATCTCAATCTGCGCCGCATCAACCTCAAGAACCTCGGCCAGCACCGCGATCAACTGCGCGTCTGCGCGACCATCCGTCGGCTCCTCGGTCAACCGCACCCGCAGAGCGCCGTCATCCTGCAGACCGACGATCTCGACCTGCTTGGCTCGCGTCACCACCCGGACGGTAAAAGCGGCTCCGTGCCGGGCATCCGTGATCTTGAACTCGCGTGGCAAATTCGGCACTCCCTTCTGGCGCCAATCGGGCAGCCTTGCGCGTTTACTGGAAGAACGAAATCAGCATCTGCCCCAACACGCGCAGCAGCACAAAGGCGATGATCGGGCTGAAATCGAGACCGGCTGCCGGGGGCAACAGATTGCGGATCGGCCCCAGCACCGGCTCCGTGAGATCGTACAGCACGCGCGCCAGCGGGCTATCCGGGTCCATCCGCACCCAGCTCATCAGCACCCGGGCCAGGATCACAAAGGAGTAAAGCTGAATGAACAAGCTAATGAGCGCGGCGATTTCCAAGGGACTGTCTCCTCAATCTGCACTGTATCCTGCGTTCGATCTGTACCAGCCTGTACCGGCGGAGTCGTATTACCGGCGCGCGCCGAAAATCGCGCGCCCAATCCGGACCAATGTCGCCCCTTCCTCGATGGCGACCGGATAATCATCCGTCATACCCATGCTCAACTCGTCCCACACCGCCGCCGGGAACGTCTCGCGCAGCGCGTCGCGCAGAGAGCGCAACGCCGCAAAGACCGGCCGTGCCGCTTCCGGATCGTCCACAATCGGCGCCATCGTCATCAACCCGCGCACCCGCAGATTTGGCAGCGCCAGGATCGCCTCAATCTCGCGCCAGATTTCGACCCGCTGCGCCGGACGATTTTCCCATTGATACGCATCCCAACCCTCTTTGGTTGCTTCGCCCGACACGTTGAACTGGAGCAAAACATCGAGCGTGCGCCCTTGCTCGGCCAGGGCGCGATCCAGGCGCTCCGCCAAGCGCAGGCTGTCGAGCGAGTGCAGCAGCGTGTAGCCGCGCGTGACCAGACGCGCTTTGCGGCGTTGGACGTGCCCGATCATATGCCAGCGGATCGGCTGCGGGGACAACGCCGCCACTGCATCCATCTTCGGACGGGCCTCTTCGGGCCGATTCTCGCCAAAATCGTAGATGCCAGCGGCGATCGCTTCCACAATCAGCTCTGGGGGGTGCGTCTTGCTGACCGCGACCAGAGTCACCGACTCAGGCGCCCGCCCGGCACGCTGGCAGGCACGGGCGATCTCGGCGCGCACTTCCGCGACACGCCCCGCCAGACTGCTTTCGACGAACTCCATCCGCCGTTACTCCGCCAGCGCGATCACCGCGCCAAACCGGCCCGTCCGGCCACGCTCGGCCCGGTGGGAATAGAACTCATCTGTGCGCGTTGCCGTGCAGATGCCCGCCACCTCGATCTGGCGCACACCCGCCCGCTCTAGCGCCAGCCGGTTCGCCAGCCACAAATCGAGATAGGCGCTACCGTCATCCGCACGCCGGATCAGCCCGTCCACATCGCCAAACGCCGTCCGCACAGCGGCCACAACCTCTTCACCCACCTGGTAGCGATCCGGTCCGATGCTCGGTCCGATCCCCGCCTGAATATCGCCGGGGTCGCAACCGAACGCGGCGCACATGGCGCGCACCGCGCTTCCGGCGGCGTCGCGGACGGCGCCGCGCCACCCCGCGTGCACGATCCCGGCAACATGCCGCACCGGGTCGTAGAGCAAGATCGGCGCGCAGTCGGCGAAGCGCATTGTCAGGGGCAGCCACGGCTGATCGGTGATCATGCCATCCGCGCGCGCCAGCCAGCGCCGCTGAGGGACGCGCCCCCGCACCACCACCGTGTCCGCGCTGTGCACCTGCCAGACGGTGCAGGCGCGCTCTTCATCCAGACCCAGCGCCGCATAGACACGCCGGTGATTCTCGCGCACGACAGCCGGATCGTCCCCGACCGTACCACCCAGATTCAGCGAAGCCCACGGTTCCGCGCTCGCCCCACCCAACCGGGTAAATACGCCGTGGATCAGACGCTGCTCATCCGCCCACTGCTCAAATTGGTAGTAGGCCGGGCCTGCTCCGTTAATTCGCTGCACTGCGGTTCCTCGACCGGTCTGCTCAACAGCAGATGATTATAGCGCAAATCCCCCTTGCGTCGACCGCGGCTCGCACGGGCGGAATTGTGCCGACGGTGCCAAACCGGTACAATAGGAGCCATGCCGAACTTAATTGACAAGCTCAACGTGCTGGTGCAGTCGCGCCTGCCCAGAAGAACATCGCGCCGCGATCGTCGACCGCCGCTCGGCCGCAGGGCCGATCGCGAGCTGGCACGGCTGCGCAAGCAGGTCGAGCAGGCGCTGGCCGACGATGACCGCGCCGAAGCCGAACTTGCCGCGCTCGACCGCGAGATCCGCGACTGGGACACGCAGGCCGATGCCGCCCTCGCCGCCGGTCAGGAAGCCACCGCCCGTCACGCCATCCGCCAGATGAAGCTGGTCGAGCAGCGCCGCGCCATCGCAGCAGCCGAGCTGGACGTCCGCCGCCGCGCGACGGCGGAGCTGATCCGTCAGGTGAACGTCTACGAAGCGGCACTCGCTCAGGCGCGTCAGCAGCCAAGCGATACCCCCACCCCAGGCGCGGAAGCTGAACAACCGGTTTTGTCCGGCAGCGACAGAGCAGCGCCGGGCGCCACCCCGCCGGCGCCGCTTGACGAGCGCGCCGTAGATGACGATCTCGCCCGGCGTCGTGCCCGGTTGAGCCAGTGACTTGCCGGCAGATTGCTCAGTTCGACCTGCGCCGCTAGCGGGTGCGGACGCAGGGGGTTCGCCGCCCGATTTTACGTTTTTTAGAAACCTGGTGTAAAACAGAGACCAGCAGCAGCTAATAGGGCTTCCGTCGAAGAGGTGCGATGGATTACCTGGCGCGGCTCACTGCCGCACACATCCTGATCGCCGAAGGCGACCGCCCGACGATGACTCGTCTGACGGATATTCTGGAAGAAGCGGGGTTCAACGTCCAGAATTCGTATTACGGCGGGGATGCACTGTGGGCGTTACAGCACGGCCAATTCGACCTGGCGTTGGTGGATACAGCGCTGCTGGACGAAAACCGCCGTCCCCTGACCGACCTCATGCGCAATTTCGCGCCGCTGCCATGGCTGGCGGTCGTGGAAAGCGCCGGTTCGGGCACCGCGCAGGCTCTGCGCGCGGGAGCTGCAGGCGTCGTCGAGCGCGACGCCTCACCCGCGGCGCTGATGGAACAGGTGAACGCCGCGCTCAATCTGCGGGCCAGAGCCGGCGATCCGCGGGCGGGGCGGGCATCCGGCCGCATCATGCCCATACCCGACGCTTACGAGTCTGCCGCCAGTTCCATCCTGCAGCGCCGTCTGATCGAGCAGCAGACGCTCTCGGCCCTGGCACGCTCGCTGAGCGGCGTGCTGGATGTGGACACGCTGCTGGCGCAGGTGGTCGATGCGGCGGTAAGCCTGACAAACGCCGAGGAAGGCCTGCTTCTGCTGCCCGACGAAGACGAGAAAGCCCTCTACATTCGCGCGGTCAAAGGCATCGACAGCGAAACGGCCAGCAACTTTCGCGTCAAGACCCACAACACCCTGGCCGGGCAGGTATTTCAGACCGGCAAGCCGGTCCTGGTAGGCGATCAGGGCTGGCAGAAGATCAAGACCGAATATCTGGTCCAGTCGCTGCTATACGTGCCGCTGTCGAGCAAGGGCAAGACGCTCGGCGTGCTGGGCGTCAACAACATCAAAACGAACCGCACCTTCACCGAGCACGACCGCGAGCTGCTCCAAGACCTGGCCGCGCATGCCGCCATCGCGATAGAAAATGCGCGCTTGTTTGAAGAGAGCGTCCAGCGCGCAGCCGAGCTTCAGGTTCTGGTCCAGGCGGGCGAAGCGGCCAACTCCACCCTCGCTATCGATCGCGTGCTCTCGGTCATCGCCAACCAGTTGATCGGCGCGCTGGGCGTCTCCGAGTGCTACACGCTGGAGCAAAACCCGGCGACCGGCGAGTTCGCCTTCCTGGCCGTCAGCGCGCGGGCCGTGTGGCGGCCGGACGCCGGCCCCGAATGGAGCTGCCAGGCCGTTCCCGCTGTTGATGAGGCGTTCAAAAAGCAGCAGATCGTCGCCATCACCCCGGCCGACCTGCCGTGGGACGAGACGAACGGCGAATGGCTGCCCTATCGCTATGGCGCGGAGAGTATGGTCTTCGTCCCGCTTGTCGCGCACGATCAGCGGATGGGCCTGATCACGCTCTACCATATCAACAAGCCATATTATGCGGACGCCTATCCGCCCGGCATCATGGCGCAGATCCAGCAGATGGCGCTGGATAGCGTGTCTCAGGCGCTGACTCCCGGTGCTGCCATCCCGCAAAAGGCCCTGTTCAGAACCGCGGAGCGCATCACCGGCCTGGTGGCTGCCAACTGGTGCGAGATCGCGCTGTGGGACAAAGCGCGGCAATGCTTCCAACTGCTCGTTTCTTGCGGTGAAGGAATCTGGCCGGAAGAGCCGAAACCTGCCATCGATCTGGCGCGCTTCCCCAAGCTGATGCAGGTCTACACGCAGCGCGCCACCATCGCCGGCGCCGACGCCTGCGATTTACAGCCGCTGGTTGACGCGCGCGGCGCGCAGAGCGTGCTCGGAGTGCCGCTGATCATCAAGGAACGGACTTCGGGGTTCGTCCTGCTGGTTGACACCCTGCACAAGCGCCGCTTCAGTGGCCGCGAGGTGCGGCTGGCTCAGGCGCTTGTGCTGCAAGCGGCCAACGCGCTGGAAAACGCGCGGCTGTTTCGCGAACTTGAGCGCAGCCTCGACGAGCTCAACCGCACACAGAGCAAGCTCGTCCAGGCTGCCCGGCTCTCGGCCATGGGAGAGCTGGCCGCCGCCGTGGCCCACCAGATTAACAACCCGCTGACAACGATCCTGGTTGATAGCGAGCTGCTGTTGCGCAGCCTGCCCGCTGAAGGGCCGCACATCGCGTCCCTGGAAGCGATCCTGCGAGCGGGCAAGCGCGCGCACGAGGTCGTGCGCCGGCTGCTGACGATGGCTCGCCAGCAGTCCAACGACGACGGGATCGAGCCGATCGATGTGAACGAAACGATCCACAACACGCTGATGCTGGTCAAAGGGCACATTCAGCAAGGTGGCGTCCAACTGCGGATGTCGCTGGCCGAGGATCTGCCCCCGGTTGGCGCGCCCAGCGGCCAGCTTGAGGACGTCTGGTTGAACTTGCTGCTGAACGCACGCGACGCCGTGAGCGACTGCCCCAATCCGGAGATCGGGATCGCATCGTGGGAAGTACCCGGCGAGGAGTGCGTCGAGGTCGTGGTGTGGGACAACGGCATTGGCATCCCGCCGGACAAGCGCGATGCGATCTTCGAGCCGTTCTATACCACCAAAGCACCCGGAGAAGGCACCGGGCTTGGACTGCACATCTGCCGCCAGGTGATCGAGAAGTGCGGCGGCAGCCTGCGCATCGAGAGTGCGGAACAGGCGGGTACTCAGTTTTATATCCGGCTACCCATGTACAACAGGCGAGATTGAGCGATGAGCAAACCCTATATTCTCGCGGTCGACGATGATCCTGAAGTCTTGGGGACACTGGCACGGGCACTGGCGTCCGAAGGCTACGAAGTCGGCCGGGCCAGTTCGGGCGCCGAGGCACTCAAGCTTTTGAGCGAGCGCCGGCCGGACCTGATGATTCTCGACATCATCATGCCCGGTCTTGACGGACTGGCGGTTTGCCGGACCATCCGCGCCAATGCCAACTACAACGATTTAACCATCTTGTTCCTGACCGCGCGCGGGCATACCGATGATGTGGTGGCCGGCCTGGATGCCGGCGGAGATGATTACGTCGTCAAGCCGTTCCAGTTGGCGGAGCTGACCGCCCGCGTGCGTGCGCTGATCCGCCGCAGCCAGCGACAAACCCTGATCGAAAGCCCGGTGCTCACCGTTGGCGAGCTAACGCTGGACTCCAACACGCATCAGGTTGTGGTCGGCGATCGCCCGCCGATTCAGCTCACCGCCACAGAACATCGGCTGCTGCGCTATCTGGTCGAGCACGTCAATCAGGCGCTGTCGCCCCAGCATCTGCTCGAAGTCGTCTGGGACTACCCGCCCAACACCGGTGATCCCGATCTGGTCCGCGCCCACGTGCGCAATCTGCGCGCCAAGCTGGAGCCGAACAACGACGCGCCGCGCATTATCCGTACCATTCACGGCGTGGGTTACATGATTTCGGATTGACGTCGCAGCACGCGGCCAGGCGAGAAACATCGAACGCATAGGATTTTTCACATAAGATTCATAGCTCGGCTCCCACAACCTTCCGGATGTCTCGTATACTGAAGCTATACCGGGTTGTGGACGGTTCAAGAGCCGAGACGATGCAGAGAAAACCACCTTCTTCGCGTACCATACTGGTTGTGGATGCAACCCCCTCGATCCGCGCGATCATCAACAAAACCTTGCACAAGGAAGGGCATCGCGTCATTGAGGCTGTTGACGGCCCCACCGCGCTGAGCCTGGCCCGCCAGCATCGCCCCGATCTCGTCATTCTGGATCAAGCCCTGCCAGGGATGAACGGATTCGAGTTCTGCGCTCACCTGCGGACCATGCCCCATGCTCACCACACGCTGATCCTGTTCCTGGGCACCGAGAAAAACGCGTCCGTCATCGCGCAGGCGCTGGACGCGGGGGGTGACGACTATCTGCGCAAGCCATTTGCCGCGCGTGAGTTGCGGGCGCGCGTGCAGGCGCTTCTCAGACGGCTGCCGCAGGCGGAGAATCACCGTAGTCTAGCAGCGCTTCAACTCGATCCGGAGCAACATCGCGTTATTGTCGGCGATCGCCAGGTCGAGCTGACGCCGACCGAGTTCCAGCTTCTCGAATTCCTGTGCAAACACCCCAACGACTACCACGCCGCCCCCAAGCTGCTGGAAGCGATCTGGCAGTATCCGCCCGGAACCGGCGACACAGCCCTGGTGCGCAACCATGTTCGCAATCTGCGGCGCAAAATCGAGTCCAACCCGGACCTGCCGGAGATCTTGGTGTCGCTGCACGGGCGGGGCTACACGGTGCGCGCTCAGATGGAATGAGCAGAGCCGGCGGCCCGCGCGGGGTTGTTATGATCTGGTTCCCCCAGGGCCGCCGCCTCAGTTCAACCACACTGACAAATCCTTATAAACTCCTTACAGTTGTCGACAGGGGCGCCAACTCATCCGTGGTATCATCAAATAAGGAAAACGGGACTGTGCATAGAGATTAGCGGCCGGACGCCCATCCGGTCTCGCCGTTTTGCCGGGGACTGTCTTGAGGTGAAACTGATGCGCGCGAAATTCCGCACCTTCCTCGCCATCCTGGACGGCAAGCCTA
This sequence comes from Anaerolinea sp., assembly GCA_020725705.1. GTDB lineage: Bacteria > Chloroflexota > Anaerolineae > Aggregatilineales > Aggregatilineaceae > DYGX01. Next base: position 19,745 of record DYEN01000184.1, on the reverse strand, counting down.
CCGGTGCGCGCGGCCAGAGCCTGGTAGAACTCACGATCACCTTGCCCGTGCTGCTGGTGATGCTGATGGGCCTCACCGAAATCGGCTGGTTCGCCAATAGCTACCTGACCTTGCTGGATGTTGTGCGCGAGGCGGGTCGCTTCGCAGCGACCGGCGATCCGCTCCTGTGGCCGGATGGCGATGAGCGGAATTACAGCGCCATGGACTGCGAGCAGATCGATGGCTACTACAACGACCACGATCCCGCTATTGATTACACCACCTGGCCGGGGCCGGACCTGAGCGCGTGGGGATACGGCGACCGGGGAGAGCTGGAGCGCGGCTACTATGACGGCATCGCCTGCGGCGTGCTGATCAACATGCAGCCCCTGCGCTTCAACCACCAGACGGACGACATCGTCATCTCGGTTTTCCAGTTTGTCGTCCTCAACCAGGGCACATCCAGCGCGGAAGTGCGCATTACGGGGCGCCTGCCGGCCCGCGCCAACGAGTGCGAAAACGACGACAGCCGCGATCCCTTCGACTGGTATCCGATTGACGGCACACCCAACGGCACCTATGAACAGGAATATGCGCGTTTCTGGGATGCCGGGGTCGAGAACGTCCGGGGCTATGTGTTTCGCGGCAACCATCGCAACGATTACGGCGGGTCGCGGCAGTGCCTCGGCTCTACGTTTTCGCTGGATGATGTCGAGCGGATGCTGAATTTTGATGGGGATGCCGACCGGATCCGTAAAATGTCGCAGGCCACCAGCTACGGGCTTGTCCTGGTCGAGATCTTTTGGGAACACAGGCAGTTGCTCGGCATGCCCTGGTTCCGGCTGGGTCCGCTCGACGAAACCAGCACCATTCACGTGTGGACCTTCTTCCCCGTTTCGGCAGCCGAACCCGACATCCGGTTCTGACAGACGAACGGTCAGGTGCTTATGATACGCTATCTACATGCCCCACGCTTTGCCCAGCACCTCAAGCGCAGCCAGCGCGGCCAGTCGATCTTGCTGCTCGCGTTCGCCTTCATCGCGCTGATTGCGTTCGTCGGCCTGGTGACCGATATCGCCATCCTCTTCGTGCGCTATTCGGCGCTGCGCCGGGCCGTAGACGCCGCCGCGATTGCGGCAGCCGGCCAGATCCGCGAGGGAACCGACTACGGCGAGGTGGCGATCGCCGCCCAGCAGTACATCGCGCTGCATGGCCTCGACGCGGATACCATTCTGGTTGAGACCTGCGAGACGGACATCTACCAGTGGCGCAGCGGGCTGGGGCCGTGGGAAGGCGACCCGCATCCTGAGGCGCTCTACTCGCCGGTCAGCGCCTTCATGCCCGAAACCGAGCTCTGCGACTGGGACGACCCGCGCAAGCTGGTTCGCGTCAGCGCACAGGTCATCTCGCCCACAACCTTCCTGTCGCTGATCGGGATCAACGCGATCACGCTCGAAGCTACGTCGGTTTCGGAAACGGCTGTGCTCGACGTGGCGCTGGTGATCGACACGTCCGAATCGATGTCCAAGGACACCACCGCTGCCGACTATCAACTTGCCGGCCTGAATATCCCGGGGTCCGGCGGGCTGACCATGCGCAACCAGTGCTATAGCGGCATCGCAGGCGGGGACAAAGAGAAGTGGGCCGGCTGCTGCAACTATCCCGGGCAGGGGTTGGTGGGCGATGGCCGGATGCAGGCTAACGGCGTCATCCTGCCCAACGGCTTGATCTGGCACGACGCGAACGGCAACGGCATGTACGACGGCCCATCTGAGAACGGCGTCTCGACAAACGCGGCAGATCCCAACGACGCCTCGGCCCTGGTCTGCAACCCGTTCAAGGACGTCAAGGACGCGGCGCGGCTGTTCATCAAACGCCTGGACTTTGTGCGTGGCGACCGGGTGGTGCTGGTGACCTTTGACCGTGTAGCCAACGTCATCACCCCAACCGGCGGCGGCTCGACGCTACGCCCCTTGCTGCGCAGCGAACAGGTGGCGATCGATGCCCTCAACCGGGACATCGGTGTGATGGTTAACGCGACCGGCTCTTTCAACGTGTGCCCGCAACTCATCCAGGCGTATCAAGCCTATCTGGCCGATCCGGAGAATATCGATCCCAACCTTCGCCCGTTTGCCTATGAAGCCTGGGCGCCCTGCGGCAACACCAACATCGGCGGCGGCATCTTGCGGGCAAACAACGCCCTGACTGACCCGACGGATATCCGGAAGGACGCCGTGTGGGTGATGATCGTGCTGAGCGACGGTGCCGCGAACGTCACAGAGACGGTCGGGGGTTCGGTCCAGCCGGGGTATGGCTCATACGGCTACTGCCCCTGGTGGACGTTCTGCTGCCTGCCAAGCTCCGGCAACTGCAATAATCCGGACTGGCATTACCCGGAGTGCACCGAGAACAACCCGGCGCAGGCCGAGCTGTACACATCCACCTTGATTCAAACCGCGCCGATCTGCAATGACAACAATCCGGCTTCGCGTCACTTCTGCCTGGACTGGGACACAGGTGAGCCGGCACCCGGCAACCCGGAGTGTGGCGTGGGCGGCAAGTATGACGCAGACGACTACGCGCGCGACATGGCCGACTTCGCCGGATTGATCGAGGTGGCGCCCAACAAGCCCGGCAACTTCATCGCCATGTTCGCGATTGCGTTCGGCGAAGACGTGGTCACCGAGCCGACCGGCGCGCCTCTGCTGCGCTACATCGCGGACGCGGGCGACAACGGCGTGATCGACGACAATACTGAGGAAATGCTGCGCGAGGGACGCATCGTGCGCCCGCCGCTGGGTCCTTGCGAAACGGACACCGGGCCGAAGGACCCCAGAGAACAGTGCGGGCAGTACTATTACGCGGAAGACCTCGCCTCACTGAACAGAGTATTTGAAGAGATCGCCGGGCGCCTGTTCACACGGCTGTCCCGCTAGACCAAGCCTGGATGACGCACACGGGATGCGTTCGAAGGGGGACTGTATGAACCCACCCAGCCAATCACCAGCACCAGAGCCGCCGCGCAGCAGGCGGGGCCAGACGATGGCAGAATTCGCGCTGACACTGCCGATTCTGCTGCTGCTCATGTTCGGCGTCATCGAATTCGCGCGTATCTTCCACGCTTGGATCACGCTCCAGAACGCGGCCCGCGCTGCCGCTCGCTACGCCGTTACCGGACGGTGGGACGAGAACTCCGTCGCCAGCGCCATCGGCTACAGCAGCTCGCTCACAGACCCGCTGCAGAGACGGGAAGACATCCTGAACGCGCTCGTCCCCTGCACCGATGGTTTCGACCAGCTTTTCTACGACCACTGGGGCAAAGACTGCGATCCCAACAACGACGACGATCGGGGCTTGCGGTACGACATGGCCCGCCTGCCCTCGATCATCGAGCGGGCGCGCATCGGGGCGGCCAGTCTGGCGCTTGCCGCCGGCGAGCGCATCCAGGGCCTGCAGAACCCCTTCACACTCGATTGGGTAAATACGGAAACGGTCGGCGAAGATCAACCGGGCTGGTTCCATGTCTTCATTTGCAGCTCGCGCGAATCGCTGTATCGCACCGATCCCGTCACCGGCCTGCGGCCGCCGCGCTACATCCCCAGCGAAAACCGCAACGACCGCATCTGCCGGCTCGACGAAGCGCCCGACCCGACGTTGAACCAGTATGATGCGGGCGGGCCGGGCGATGCCGTCGAGATCATCGTGTTCTTCAATCATCCGTTGATCACGCCGCTGGGGCTGGCCGACTATATCCAGCTTCAGGCGCGGCGCGTGATGATCAACGAATCGTTCCGCTCAACCCGACTGGTCAATCTGCCGCCGCAGTTGGGGGCGCCGACCCGTCCGCCGACACTGACCTTTACGCCGAGCCTGTCGCCGACGGCCAGCGATACCCCAACCAACACGCCCTCGCCCACGGCAACGGCCACGAACACGCCGGTGGATACGCCGGTGCCCACCCAGCGGCCGGATTGCAGCCTGATCCAGCTCACCAATGTGAGCCTGTCAAACAACTATCTGCGCATGACGGTGCGCAACTCCAACGCGACGGCGCCGGTCTTCATCACCCGCGCGACGGTCGAATGGCGCAAACACACGCTATTCAGCAATATGTACCTGGATGTGATGCGTCTCCAGAGCCGTGCTGCCTTTTGGGACGGCGCGGACTACAACCCGCCGACCGACGTGTATAGCGGCGTGCCCGGCTGGATCGACGGCATCTCGCCATACAACGACCGTCGGCTGGACGCGGGCACGTCCGTCACCTTCCAGGCTGAATTCTCAAACGGCCCGGCCAACCTGAGCAGCTACTTCACCATCGGCAGCTTTGCGGGCACAAAGATCTACTTCGGCACCGAATGGGGTGGCGTTAACCAGGACTGCGTGCTGGAAATCACAGGCTATCCTACACCCACGCCGTACACGCTCACGCCGACCTACACGCCAACTCCTGTCTGCGCCAACTACCTGACTCAGTTCATCGGGTTCGATCTCAACGGGGTGGTGCACTTCACCATCACCAACACCGATGTCGCCGTGGCATACCTGACGGGCTTCTCGATCAACTGGAACAGCTATAACCAGTCGCGCAAAGCGATCGCGCTGGACTTCGTCAGCGCCGGCGGAACAAGCGCCCACGACGCTCGGGCGGTGTTGGTATGGGACGGCAACATCACTTCTCCACCAGGAGTCGCATCGCAAGGGAGCGCCGGATGGCAAACCAGCCCGGTGATCGAGCCTGGCCGCACGCTGGATGTCTGGTTTGACTTCGACGGCACCAGCAAGCGCCTGAGTGAGGAAGGGTATATCCCGTCGGACTTCAATAACACAACCTTCACCATCAACTTCATTTGCTATGGTGAGGCGCCCAATGTGCCGACCCCGGCTCCGACGCAGCCACCAACGCCGAGACCGACGGCGACCAACACGCGGACGCCGACCATCACCTACACGCCATCAATCACGCTCACGCCGTCGAGAACGCCCACGCCCTCCATCACGCCGACACCCTCGAACACGCGCACACCAACCCGCACGCCCACGCCGGTGACGCCTGTAGCGACGTTCGGCGGAGTCGAGTAAAACACTCCGGACCACCGACAACAGAAGCCCCGGTCAGGCCTGGCCGGGGCTTCTTGTTGCTCGCAGCTATTCAGACGCAGTGTGAAAAGCACTCAGACGGCGTTCCGCTCTTGAAGCTCGCCCAGGCGCTCATACGCCAGCGACAGCTTGGCTTCGACCGCGTCTTTCGTCTCGCGCATCGACATTTCCAGGTATGGGAACGCCAGCCAGACGTTCATCGCACCGAACAGCGCGCCGGTCAGCGCGCGATACGCCGGCAACGTCTCGCGCACCGGCCAGAACTCGAAAGGCGGGTAGCTGAGAATCTGGCTGAAGCCGTCCAGCCCAATCGGGCCAAGGCCCAGAATCAGATACAGCCAGAGCGGCGCGGGGCGCAGCCGACCGCGTACGCGCGTGAACGCCAGGCCGGCCAGCAGCATCGCCGCGTAGATCGCCACATCGCGCTCGCACAGCGCCGTCTTGTAACCCATTTCCTCGTTGCCGCGGAAAGCCCGCGCCTTAAGCTGAAGATCGGCCGTCCAACGCGAGAGATCGACGCCGTCGAAAAACGGATCGCGCGCGGCATACGTCTCGAACGATCCCTGGCCGGAGCCGGCCACGGCGCGAGGGTAGCTGGTCTGCTCGCCGAACAGGAACCACGAGCGAAACGCGAACTGATGGCACATGGGGCTGTACATCTTGTACAGCACGTCGGCTGGCCGCTCGGCGCCGAGCTTCATCAGCACCGGCGCTGCCAGCGACAAACCGACATACAGCGCCAGAATCACCAATAGCCCCGCCAGCCAGTGACGGGCAATTCGCAGCACCCACCGGTTCATGCGGATGATGCGGCGCAGTTCGCCTTCGGTGCGGATCGGTCGTGCGGTCATCAGCAGCAGTGTCCTGTCCGGTGAATTGAGCGAATCGGAGTAATCAGCCCCGCTAGCTCACATCAAGGGCATCCAGGGCTTCGAGTAATTCGGCGGCGCGCACCGTCCCCGGAAAGCGTTTCACGATCACTCCCTGGCGATCGATGAGCAGGCTGGTCGGATAGCCGACGATGGCAGACCGGTAAAGCTCTGAGTTGATGGCACCTGTCGGGTCAAGCACGACGGGAAAGCTCAGGCCGAACTCGTCGACAAACGCACGCACCTGGGTGGGCGATTCGTAGGCGTTGACGGCCAGCACCACCAGCCCGGCGTCGCGGCGCTGCCGGTAGATCGACTCGAAGTCGGCCATCTCTTCGCGGCATGGGCCGCACCACGTCGCCCAGAAATTGAGCAGCACCACCTGGCCTCGAAAGTCGGACAGCGCGATCGTCTCGCCGTCAAGTGTCTCGGAAACAAAATCCGGCGCGAGATCCCCCACCCGTAAACCGACCGGGGCCTCGATGATATCAGCCGATCCTAGACGTGAGGCGGGGTCGGCGGGGCGTTCTGCACCCGGCACGACAGGATCGCCACCAAGTTGAGGGATCGCCAGGCTGCCCGGCGGCGCGTCGGCGTCAGAACCCGGCAGAGCACTGCTTGCCAGGGCAACCGGCTTGTTCGCGAAGTAGATATCGGTTTTCACGCCCTCGCCAATACACCCGATCACGTTGCGCCACCGGATGTCGCCTTGAATGGCGCCGACGATGCAGTTCTCCATATTGATCGAGACATCGGCCAGCGCGCCCTGGTTCCCGCCGATCTGCGTCAGGCGCTCAAGCTGCCCGGTGAAGACCAGCAGCCCGATCAGCACCAGAAACACCCCGCTGACCAGCTCGATCGTGCGCATATTGCGCTGTAGATGGCGGAAAAGACCCTGCGCCTGATCCAGCGCCAGCGCCGTCAGCAAGAACGGGATGCCCAGCCCGATCGAATAGGCGGAGAGCATCAGCCCGGCTTTCGGCAGCGAGCCGCCGCTCGCCGCCAGAGTCAGAACCGCGCCGTAGATCGGGCCGATGCACGGCGTCCACCCGGCCGAAAAGACGATCCCCATGAAGAAGGACCCGCCGTAACCGTAGCGTGTCAGCATCGCGTTCTGGCGACGCGTATCGGCGTAGAGCGCCATATGCGCCTGGTTAATGATGCTGCCCCAGAACTGCCCCGGACTATCGGCCTTGAGCGCGCCGCGGAAGACCTGCGCCAGCAGCAACACGACAACCAGCGTCATGAACCACGACTCGACAAAAAGCCAGTAGATCATGCCGATCGCCGCGATGCCAACCAGCACCGAAATCAGGTTACCGTACGGATTGCGGTCGAGCTGGAGCGCCTGCCGGTGCAGCCAGGTCAGGATGCGCGGCAGCACCCCCATGATGTGCAGGCCAAAGAGGATAACCGCCGTGCCGCCCAGCCGCGTGATGGCGTCCTTCACCTGTGCATCGGAGATACCAATCGCCGCCAGGGATGACAACGCCGCCGTTGTCAGCAGGCCGAAAACGACGAAGAACGCGCTGAAGCCCAACACAAAGAACAACCCGTGGGTGAAGGTCTGAAACCGGCTGCGCGCCGGGGCAGCGCCCACATCTGCGGCGGAGAGCTGGCGGGTCATGCGCCCGCCCATATAGCCCACATAGGCCGGAACCAGCGGCAGCACGCACGGGGAAATAAACGAAATAACGCCCGCCAGGAAGGCCAGCCCAACCGTTACATCACCCGCCACTCACGTCCTCCGGCAACAATACACACACCACACGACAATCGAATTCCCATATCCAATTTAGATGCTGCACAACCGCTCGCCGTTTCACCACGCGCGGAACGAGCCGTCGTGTGACCGTCTGGCAGTGCAGCCAACACAATAGTAACAAACCGGGCGGCTCAATTCCAGTCCTCGCACGCTGCGCGGCCTAGGCCAGCATCCGCTGGCGCAGCAGCAACCCGCGGATCACGATGCCCAGGCCCACAGCGATCAGCACCAGGCCCACCAGCGTCTCGCGCCAGGGCGCAATCGCCTCAGCATCGAGCAGCGCGCTCAAACCGATCCCTGCCAGAGCCGCCGCGCCCAACGCCGGAGTCACCTGGCGCCGGGCCAACGACACAATAAGCCACACCACAGCCGCCAGCAGCACACCCGCAGGCCACGCGTCGGGCACGCTGAGTTCCAGGCGATTCAGGTTCACCAGCGTCCCGACGATCCCTGCCGCGACCAGGGTCAGCGCCAGCACAAGCACCGATAGCCGGACACTATTGAGCGGCGTGCGCCCGCTCCGCCGTCTCAGCCGCGGCTGTTGCTCGCGCGACCGGCCGGGCGCGGGGACGTCGTCCGCTTCGAGGACGTCGGCCCGCACCGGCACAAAGGGGGCCAGATCGTCCGCGGCGGGCACTTGCGGATCGGTTTCGGCGTGCGGGGGCAGCTCGCCGTCGCGCACCCGCCGGCGCCGCATGGGGCGAAAACGACGCATTCAACACCTCCTGATCCCAGGACGGCTCCCCAAAAACAAAACCAGGGCGAGCCGGCTGACTCTACCCTGGCAACTGTACATCAAAGGCGGCTGCTTGAAAACCTAGCGACGGGCAGCTTCCACCCCTTCGCACCCGCCGGGACCCACAACCATGCTATAGCGCATACCTTGCGGCAGATCGATGCGATCCCCCGCACTGAGGCGTACGCGCGCATTGGCATGAGGAAACTCGATTTCGAACGAGCCGCGCAGGCAGTAGACGGTTTTGTCGTACCCGTGGCTGCATACAGGACGGCGGAAATTGGGCGCACAGCTCCAGACATAGGGACGTAGGCCCTCGTGTTCAAGCTGGCGGGTGATGTTCTCGAGGGTCGGGTGCTGGCCGCCGCGCCAGCGAGTCACTTTGACGGGAAGAGTCGAAACAGGCATATGGATTTCTCTAGGTGGACGGTCGCTCAATCGCAGACGAAATTGATGTGGCGAAAAATAGTACACCGACTCAGGCCGGACCGGCAACTTTTCATTCGGGCGGATCGGCGCTCATGCTTCAGATGCCGTGCGCTCCGCGGCCAGACGCTGCAGCAGCGCATGCTCCTCTTCCGGCGTGGCAATCGTGCCGTCCAACCACGCACGCCGTAGCTCGCCCAGAAGCTCGCCATAGATCGGACCGGGCTTGAGGCCAGTCAGGCGCTCGATTTCACTGCCGCGAATGGTTGGCTTGACAAAGCGCCACTGCCGCGCGAACCGCTCGATGTTGGCGCGGACCTGCGCGCTGGGCGCCGCCGCCCACCCCACCAGCCAACCGACCTCACCCACCGGCTCCAGAATCCTAACAACCTCGCTAGCAGGCAGCGGGCCGTCGAGCAGCGGCAATTTCGCGATCGTGGTGCGGGCGTCTTGCAAGTGGTTGAGATAGACCCGCGAGAATTGCAGGCGCCGCCCCAACTGCTCCAGCTCTGCTTCCGGCAGGCGGCTGGTCAAGAGCGCAAAGGTGCTCAGCATCCAGTTGTCGAACTTCACCAGCGACGGCCACGGCGGGTTTTCGCGCGCGTAGCGGATGGCATAGAACGCCGCGCGCACCCAGTCGTCGATGCGCAGATCGGGATGAATCTGAGCCAGGATACCCAGACGCTCAAGCCGTGCCAGCGCCCGCAACGGCTCTTGTTCGGCCAGGATCAGCGCGAATTCGTGGCGGATGCGGTCGCCGCTGACACGATCGAGCAGCCCAAGCGCGCTGCGTATCAGCTCTTCGGTGCGCGGCTCGATGGTGAAGCCTAACCGCTGTTCGAGCCGTACCGCGCGCAGCATGCGTGTCGGATCGTCGACAAAACTCAGGCTGTGCAGCACGCGGATAATCCCGGCCTGCAAGTCCTGTTCGCCGCCGTAGAAGTCCAGCAGTTCGCCGGGCGGCGCCGGCGCCAGCCGGATCGCCAGCGTGTTGATCGTGAAATCGCGCCGGTATAGATCGAGCTTGATCGAGCTGCGTTGAACGGTCGGCAGCGCGGTCGGTTCCTCGTAAAACTCGCGCCGCGACGATACGAAATCGATCGCGCGCGGCAGGCCGTTCGCCTCAGGGTCCAGACCGAGATTGGTCGCCACTTCGGCGTTAAGCAGCCACTTGGCCGTGCCAAACTGCGCGTGGCTGCGCACGTCGCCGCCGTAGGCCGCCTGCAAGCCGCGAACCAGCTCCAGGGCTTCGCCTTCTGTCACCAGATCGATGTCGTGGTTCGGGATGTCAAGCAGCAGATCGCGCACAAATCCGCCCACCAGATAGAGGCCGACACGCTGCGCCTGGGCCTGCTGCGCGACCACTTCGAGCAGACGCCATGTCTCGGGCGCCAGCGCTCGGCGCAGCCGCGCCATGATCGCATCCCGGCGAGTCTCGTCTTCGGTCTGGCCCCAGCGCTTGATCAGGTCGGTCCGTGTGACGATTCCCAGCAGTTGGCCGTGTTCGTCAACAACCGGGATCTGCCCCCACCCGGAGCGCATCATGCGTTGCTGGAGCACCTCGATCGAATCCGAGGGGCTGACCGTCACCGCGCCGGCATCCATGATCTGGCTGACCGGCAGGCGGCCCAGGCCGTGATTCATCGCACGATCGACGCCCCGCCGTGTCACCAGGCCAACCAGGCGCCCCTGGGCATCCACTACCGGATAGCCCTCGTGCCCGGTGCGGATCATGCGCTCGTGCGCCGTCTTAACGCGGTCGTCGGCGCGGATCGTCTCGACCCCGACCGACATCAGCGACTGCACACGTACCGGTGTCGAGACCAGCTCCGGCAGCAGGTCCAGAATCTCCTGGCGCACGGCGGCAAGCTGTCGATCGCGGATCAGCGCGGCAGCAGCGCGGCCATGCCCCCCACCGCCGAAATGCCGGGCGACGCGCGCCACGTCGATCGCGTCGGTTGTGGCGCGCGCCACCAACTGGATGTCGCCGTTGAGCTGGACCAGCACGAACACCGCGCTCGGCTCGTACAGCTCGCGCAGCTTGTGGGCCAGCGTCGCGATCTCGTCAACCGGTTCATGGGTCGTGGCTGCTGCCAGGACGATCCCGTGCCCGCTGACCGTGTGCGTCTCGGCAGCTTCGAGCAGCTTATCGTACAGCACACGCTGCTCGGGCAGCAGGCGGTGCTGCAAGAACTCGCGCACGACATCCAGATCCGCGCCGCACTCCATCAGCCACGCCGCGCAGCGAATGTCACGCGCGGTCGTCGTGCCGTACGACAGCGAGCCGGTGTCCTCGTAAATGCCCAGCATCAGCAGCGTGGCTTCGAGCGGCTCCAGCACGATCCCGTGCGCGTGAAGCTGCTCCACGAGCAGCGTGGTCGCGGCCCCAACCTGCTCGCCGGTGAAGGTCTGCCCCTCGGCCAGCTCGCGATCAAGCGGGTGGTGATCGATGAAATGGATCGGTGTGTTGGGGCGCATCCCTCGCACGGTCGTGAAACTCTGCGTATCCACCACCGTCACATGATCGATCTGCCCGCCGCGTTTGAGATCGTCCGGGTGGCGGAAGGGGAACACGGTGGAATACAGGTTCAGGAAGTGTTCCACGTTGCGGTTGACACGGCGCGGCAAAACCGGGATCGCGGTGGGATCCAGCTTGTACGCGGCATACAGCGAGGCGACCGCGTCAAAATCAGCGTTATCGTGCGTCAAGATCAGCTTGACAGGGCTTGCCCCAGAGGTCATGCCCGGCCCTCACACTAGCCCAGCGCGTCCCACACGGCGAGCTTGGCCCGCACCCGGCGGATTACTTCGTCGGTGAACTCGCTTGTCGTGGCCTGCCCGCCCAGGTCCGCCGTGCGGATGCCGTCATACACGGTTTCCAGCGTCGCCTCGCGGATCGCGCGGTGGACGCGCCGAAGCTGTTCGTTGTCGATATAGCTAAGCAGCGCTGCCCCGGCCAGGATCATGGCAATCGGGTTGGCGAGGTTCTTGCCTTGCAATGAAGGGGCCGTGCCGTGTGTGGCTTCTGCAATCACCGCGCGCGTGTTCAGATCGTCGTCGAAGCTGAGAATCAGCGACTCCGACCCGGCGATGGTGCCGAACATCTTCATCACCAGATCGGACAGGTTATCGCCATCACGGTTCAGCGCCGGGATTACGAGCGACTCGCCGGACGTCTCCAGCAACAGCGCATAAGTCGCGTCAATGAGCTGCGGTTCATAGCGGACGGTCGGGTGACGCTGCGCGGCGGCATCCAGCTCTTCTTTGAACATTGCCTCATAGATCGGGCTGACGGTGTACTTTGGGCCGCCGAAGACTTTCGCCCCCATGCGCGCCGCGTACACAAACGCAAACTCTGCCACCGCCCGGCAGGTGCGGCGGGTGATCTTCTCCGTGCGGTAGGCGACCTCGTCCAGCCCTTCGCCCTCGCGCCATTCTTTCGCCCCGTAGGCGTCGTCGACCGCCATGCGTACCACAGCGATCGGAGCATGCACGCCGGCGATCGGCTGCACGGGCGGGATGCGCCGCCCCACCCTCAGAATCACCTGCGCGCCGATGGCTTCGCGCAGAAGCGCGTTTGGGCTACCCACATCGTCTGGGTCGCCGGGCGTGATGGTCGCCGCTTTCAGCCCCAGCCCATGCTGGCAGACTGCTTCCGCTGCATCGTAGACCACCTGGTTGCGGGTCCGGCGCCGGTTCTCAAGGCTGAGGTCAAACCGCCGGAACCGTACACCCAACGGGGCGGCAAACGGCTCCAGAACGCGCAGCGATTCTTCCAGCAGTTCTTGCCCGGTTTGATCGCCTTCCAGGACCACGATCGTATAGTCTCGGTCGATGCTCAACTCGGTTCATCCTTTCTCGTCAGGCAACAGCGGGTGCGAGCCGAGTCCCCATTTTGAGCGAGATTATAGCGCCTCGCCGAGGCGTCCGCAGGGCGTGCGGGGCGGTATCACCGGCCGAGCAGCGCCGCCACCAGCCAGGCCAGCACGGCGGCGTTGGCCAGGATCAAGAACCCCATCTGCACCCGCCCGCTGGCGTCAACTGCCTCGCTGCCGCGCGCATCGGTGCGGGGCCGGAAGACAAGGAACAGCGGCGCCATCAGCACGGGAACGGCCAGCAGCCACAGCGGCCATAACCCCAGCACAATGCTCGCCAGCAGGCAAACCGCCGCCAGCCCTAGACTGGCATACATCAGGCGGCGCGTGCCGGCCGGGCCGAGAAAACTCGCCGTGTTGCGCAGCCCGGCTGCCCGGTCTGCCTCATAATCGCGAAGCTGGTTGTAAAGCTGGCCATAGGCAGAAGCCAACGCCGCGCCCAGCGCCACCAGCCAGACGCTCCCCGGCGCGCTGTCGTAGGCGAAATAGCCCGCCAAGAACAGCAGCGCGCTTAGCATCAACACATGCGAGACGATATCCACCACCGGGCGCGCTTTCAGGCGCACCGCACGCCACGAGTACAGGATCGACAGCGCCAGGGTCAGCGCGCCGATCCACAGCGCACCTCGGCTGACCGTGCCGTAGAGCACCAGCGCCAGCAGGCCGATCCCCAGCGCCGCCGCCCACCCCTCGCGCGGGCGGATCTCGCCGGTCGCGACCGGATTCCGCACGGCACGCGCCGGGTCGAGGGCATCGTCGGGCGCGTCCTCCACATCGTTGACCATGAACGCCACCGTCATCGCCAGGATGTTCGCTACCGTTACGGCGATCACACGCCCGTCCAGCTCGACGCCCGGCCGGTTTTCAGCCGCCATCAAAGCGCCGAGCAGCGTCAGCGGAATGGTGAACAGGGTGTGTTCTTTCCAGCGCGAGAGCCGGAGCAGCCCGGCCATCACACGCATCGGCGTGCGTGTGGGTACGTTGTGAGCGGTCATCCCCCCAACCTCTGCGAAAGGCAAGCGGACGCGAGAAACGCTTGCGTTGGAGTGTAGCGCGGCGCGCGGCGGGCTGCCAGGGTTGCGCTTGACCGATTGGCCGGCAGCGACTATGCTCATGGCGCGATTGACCGGTCACGTTTTGTGCGGAAGGTCACACCATGCAGCCACCTGCTCCGAGACCGCGCGCAACCCGCCCGCTGCGCGTGCTGCCCAGCGCCGTGCCTGCCCGTCCTGTTGCGGAGCGCGTGCAGGACTTCGCGCCGGTTGCGCTCGACTTCGACACACAGAGCGCGATCGCCGAAGCGGATCGCTGCCTCGGCTGCCCCAAACAGCCGTGCGTGGAAGCCTGCCCGCTGCACACCGATATTCCGCGCGCGCTAAGCGCTCTGGCTGAGGGTAACGTCGAGCAGGCGGGGGCGATCTTTCACGCTACAAACGCCCTGCCGGACATCTGCGGCTATGTGTGCCCGCACGAGCGGCTGTGCGAGGGCGCCTGTGTGCTTGGCAGGCACGGCTGCCCGCTCGCGATCGGCGCACTGGAACGGTACGCGACACAGCACTCACCGGCGCGACCCATCGCGCCACGCCGCCGGAGCAGAAAGCATGTCCTCATCGCCGGAACCGGTCCTGCCGGGCTGGCAGCCGCGAGCGGTTTGCTGGCCGCCGGGCATCAGGTGACGCTGATCGACGCCGCACCGCAGCCCGGCGGCTGGCTGAGCAGCGCCATCCCGACGTTCAAGCTGCCGCGAGAGGCGCTGAATCGGCATCTTGATCGGCTGCTGCGCGCCGGGCTTCGCCTGAGGACGGGCACGCGCCTGGGCGTGGACCTCTCGCTTGACGAAGCGCGCCGGCAGGCCGACGCGGTGCTGATCTGCACCGGCGCGCGCGTCGAAGCCGACTCGCCCCCCGGCGCCGACCTGGCGGGGGTCTGGCAGGGCGCCAGGCTGCTGTCTGCTGTGTTCGGCGCAGATCCGGGCGCGATGCCACAACTCGGCGCCAGAGTGATCGTGCTTGGCGGCGGGGGAACGGCCACCGACTGCGCGCGCACCGCCGCCCGCCTGCAAGCTCAATCCGGCCGGCCCGTCGATGTGACGCTGGTCTACCGCCGCCGCTCGCACGAGATGCCCGCGCCCCAACGGGATCGACAGGCCGCCGAGGCCGAAGGGGTTCGCTTCCGCTTCCAGGCCGCGCCGCTGGCGCTGCGCCCCGGCGCCAACGGTGTGCTGCGGTCGATCGAGTTTGCCGAGACCAGCGCCGGCGCCGTCGACGAATCCGGTCGCGCCCGCCCCGTGCCGGTCCCCGGCAGCACGTTCCTGCTGGAAGCCGACAGCGCGATCATCGCGTTTGGCTGGCAGCCCGATCCGGCGGTTCGCCAGCTCAACCCTGCGCTCGAGCTGGACGCCGCCGGTTATATTCGCGTCGATGCCGGCACAGGGGTGACCAGTCTGCCCGGCGTGTACGCCGCGGGCGACGCGGTGCACGGCCCGTCGCTGGTCAGCCAGGCGGTCCGCGACGGTATGCGTGCGGCGGCTGCAATCAGCACCTTCCTGAGCGCCCAGAACTAGATTCCCCGTCGTACTTTTCCCTCACCCGCCGGGCTAGCGGGCCGCTTTCCGAAGTGACACACCGCGTCATGACGGATAACTTCTGCCACTACAGAAAGCCGTTCCGGCCTTCTATAGTGAGCATAGACAGGCGCGCCGAACGACATCCGGTGTGCTGCCCGTTTTCTTGAATCTTTAAGCAGAGAACAGGATAAATACAGTTATGAGCATCGTGTGGGAATCACGCTATGCACTCCGCATGAACGGTATCACCAGCTCCACGATCCGCGAACTTCTCAAACTCACCCAGCGCCCCGAAGTCATCTCGTTCGCGGGCGGCCTGCCCGCCGCCGAATACTTCCCGGTCGAGCGGTTTCAGGCGGCCTGCCAGCGCGTCCTGGCGCAGTCCGCACATCAGGCGCTGCAATACAGCACCACCGAGGGCTATCTCCCGCTGCGAGAGTTCATCGCACAGCGTCTGTGCGAGCGCCAGTTCTGCGTCGACGCGGATAACGTGCTCATCACGTCTGGCTCACAGCAGGCGCTGAGCCTGATCGGGGCGCTGCTGATCAACCCCGGCGACCGCGTATTGGTCGAGGAACCGACCTACCTGGGCGCGCTGCAAGCATGGGCGCTCTATCAGGCGAGCTACGTCGGCGTCCCAACCGACGGCGACGGAATCTGCACCGATCAGCTCGCCGAGGCGCTGCGGCATGGGCCGAAGTTCATGTACATCCTGCCGAACTTCCAGAACCCGGCCGGGGTGACCATCAGCGCGGAGCGGCGGCGCGAGCTGGTCCGGATCGCGCATGAGCACGGCGTGCCCATCGTCGAGGACGATCCCTATGGCGCTCTGCGCTTCGAGGGCGAAGATCTGGATCCGCTCGTCGTGGCGGACGCCGAGTATCTGGGGCTGGGCAGCTCGATGTACAGCGGGAACGTCATCAACCTGGGCACCTTCTCCAAAACGCTCGCGCCCGGTCTGCGGATCGCCTGGATCGTGGCCCCCAAAGACGTGATCGCGCGCCTGGTGCAGCTCAAGCAGGGCGCAGACCTGCACACCAGCACGTTCACCCAGATGGTCATCTACGAGGTGGCGAAGGACGGGTTTATCGACCAGCACATCGAACACCTGCGTACGGTGTACCGCAAGCGGCGGGACGCCATGCTGGCCGCGCTGGACCGCTTCATGCCGCCGGGCGTGCAGTGGACTCATCCGGACGGCGGGTTGTTCCTCTGGATGCAGCTCCCTGAAGGCCTGTCGGACCGCGCCGTGTTTGAGGCCGCGGTCAAGCGCGATGTGGCTTTTGTGCCGGGGGGAGCGTTCTTCCCCCGCCCCGACGCGCCGCCCACTGCACGGCTAAACTTCTCGTGCATGGACGAAGAGCGCATCGTCGAAGGCATCCGCCGCCTCGCCGACGTGATTACCGAAATGCAGAACACGGTGCAGCCGGTCCCATCCAAATAGCAGGAGTAGCGTATGAGCTGGCTGAGTCTCTATGAACCGAAAAAAGTCACCGCCCACGAAGCCGTCCAGGTGCTCAAGTCGGGCTATCGCATTTTTGTGACGGGCAACTGCTCGGTGCCGCAAGTGGTGATGGAAGCGGTCAACGAGCGCGCGCCGCAGCTGGAGAATCTCAAGCTCATCCAGGTGCTCACCGTCGGGAAGGCGGACTACGTCAAGCCCGAACTGGTGCCCCATATCCGCGTCAATTCGCTTTTCATCAGCGAAAACGTGCGCGACGCGGTCAACGATGGCCGCGCGGATTTCACGCCGGTGTTTCTGTCCGAAATCCCCGACCTGTTCAAGTCCGGCCGGCTGCCGATCGATGTCGCGCTGATCCAGGTCACGCCGCCGGATAAGAACGGCTACTGCTCGTACGGGGTAGAAGTCGGCGTGACGAAGACCGCCGCCGAGAGCGCCAAGATTGTCATCGCGGAAGTGAACCGGAACATGCCGCGCACGCTGGGCGACAGCTTCATCCATGTCTCGAAGATCGACTATGTGGTCGAGGTGGACTATCCACTGCCCGAGGTGCAGATGGCGGTGTCGTCGCCGGAGCAGGAAGCGATCGCCGAGCACCTGGCAGCGCTGATCCCGGACGGCGCCACGCTGCAAATGGGGATCGGCGGCATCCCCGATGCAGTGCTCAAGAAGCTCGTCAACCACCGGCATCTGGGGGTCCACACCGAGCTGTTCTCCGATGGCGTGGTCGAGCTGGTCGAGCGCGGCGTGATCACCAACGAGCGCAAGACGTTCCACCCCGGCAAGATCGTCGCCGGGTTTGTGCTGGGCACGAAACGCCTCTACGACTTCATCGACGACAACCCGATCGTCGAGCTGCACCCGACCGAGTATGTGAACGACCCCTTCAACATCGCCCGCAACGACAAAATGGTGTCGATCAACTCGGCCATTCAGGTTGATCTCACCGGCCAGGTGTGCGCCGATAGCATCGGCACCCGCTTCTATTCCGGTGTGGGGGGCCAGGTGGACTTCGTGCGCGGCGCGGCGCGCAGCCGGGGCGGGATGCCGATTATCGCCATGCCTAGCACGGCGCGCGGCGGCACCGTCAGCCGTATCGTCCCGATCCTTGATCCCGGCGCGGGGGTAGTGACTACGCGCAACGACGTGCATTTTATCGCGACCGAGTACGGCGTGGCAGACCTGTACGGCCGCTCCATCCGCGAGCGAGTCAAGCTGCTGATCGACATCGCCCATCCAGACTTCCGCGCCGAGCTGGCCGAAGCCGCCGAGCACTACTATCACATTCCGCGCTTTTTCGTGCCGGAACTGCGCAAAACCACGGAAAGCTCATAGGGTGAGGAGTCAGAGTCTATGGCAAAAGGCCGGATCGAAATCAACGAAGCCAACTGCAAGGGCTGCACGCTATGCATGATCGCCTGCCCGCAGCACGTGATCCAGATGGAGACAGAGCGGGTCAACGTCAGGGGCTACTATCCCGCAATGCTCGTCGACCCGGAAGGCAAGTGCACCGGGTGCGCGATCTGCGCCGTTGCCTGCCCCGATGTCTGCATCACCGTCTACCGGCAGGTCAGCGTGCGTCAGAGCCAGACCGCAGCAGCCAGTGCAGGCTAGGAGAGCGCAATCGATGGCCGTCGAACTGATGAAAGGCAACGTCGCCCTGGCCGAGGCGGCGATTTGCGCCGGCGTGCAAGCCTATTTTGGCTACCCGATCACGCCGCAAACCGAACTACTTGAACATATGGCGAAGCGAATGCCCGAGTTGGGACGCGCCTTCGTCCAGGCCGAGAGCGAGGTCGCCGCGATCAATATGGTGTATGGCGCGGCGTGCGCCGGGGTACGCGCGATGACTTCGTCATCCAGTCCCGGGATCAGCCTGATGCAAGAAGGCTTCTCATACATCGCCGCGTCGGAAGTCCCATGTGTGGTTGTGGATGTCATGCGCGGGGGTCCGGGTCTGGGGAACATCCAGCCGTCTCAGTCGGATTACTTCCAGCTGACACGCTCGGCCGGTCACGGTGACTATCACGCCATCGCGCTGGCCCCGGCGTCGGTCCAGGAAGCGATCGATCTGATGGGTCTGGCCTTCGACCTGGCAGACAAATACCGCCACCTGGTGTTCGTCGTCGCCGACGGGTTGATCGGCCAGATGATGGAACCCGCCGAGTTGCCGCCGATGCAGCCGATCAGGCGCCGGCACGACGACTGGGCGCTGACCGGCGCCGACGGGCGCGCGCCGCACGTGATCACCTCGCTGCAGCTCAACGCACCCGATCTCGAGGCGCTGAACCGGCGCCTGCAAACTAAGCTGCGCATCATTCACGACACCGAGCAGCGTTCGACCGAAATGCTGACCGACGACGCCCAACTGGTCGTGGTGGGGTTCGGAACGGCCGGGCGGATCGCACAAACTGCCGTCCAGCAGGCCCGGCGCGAAGGGATGAAAGTCGGCCTGTTCCGCCCGATCACGCTGTGGCCGTTCCCCGAAAAGCGCCTTTCGGCGCTGGCGGACCAGGTGAGCGCCTTTCTGGTGGTGGAGATGAACACAGGCCAGATGATCGAAGACGTCCGGCTGGCCGCAGGGGGTCAGGTGCCGGTTACGTTCTACGGACGAACCGGCGGGGTGGTTCCCGTCCCCGAAGAGATCTACGACGCGATCCGCGACCTGTACCGCAAGCTGCTGTCCAGGCCGACAAGGGAGTAAGGCGGCATGACCATCTCTGCAGTGGAAGAAAAAGTTGTCTACCGGCGGCCAGAGTCGCTCAGTGATGCTCCGACGCACTACTGCCCCGGCTGCACACACGGAATCGCACACCGGCTGGTGGCCGAGGTGCTGGACGAGCTGGACATTCGCGAGCGCACGATCGGGATCGCGCCGGTCGGCTGCTCGGTCTTCGCCTACAAATACTTCAATGTGGACAGCGCCGTCGCGGCGCATGGCCGTGCCCCGGCGATGGCAACCGGCAT
>DYEN01000183.1 GCA_020725705.1 Anaerolinea sp. | reverse complement strand
GCGTATTCACGCCATCGTCAACCCGGCCTCGGGCCAGCACGAGCCGGTGCTCGGGCCGCTGAACACGGCCTTCACCGAACTGGGGCTGGAGTGGGACATCACGGTCACGAAGGGGCCGGGTGACGCCGAACAGGCCGCCCGCGCCGCCGCCCAGGCGGGGGTTGATGTCGTTGCCGTCTATGGCGGGGACGGCACGGTGCTCGAAGCAGCATCCGGCCTGGTGGGGAGCGATGTCCCGCTGCTGATCCTGCCGGGCGGAACGGCCAATATCATCTCGGTGGAACTGGGCATCCCACGCCCGCTGGACGAAGCGCTGGCGCTGCTGACCCCCGGCGCGAGCCGCCTGCGCGGCGTGGATATGGGACGAACCGGCGACCACTACTTTTTCCACCTGGGGATGGGCCTTGAGGGCGAGATGGTCAAGGGCGCGACGCGCGAGGAAAAGGACAAATCCGGCTTGCTCGCCTACATCACCGCGGCGGTGCGCAACCTGCGCAAGCTGTCGCCTGTCACCTACCGGCTGGTGATCGACGGCGAGGAAATCGAAACGGAAGGCGTCAACCTGATGATCACCAACTTCGGCAGCCTGGGGATCGCGGGGCTGTCGCTTTCCAAAGCCATCGATATGAGCGACGGGCTGATGGATGTGTTGCTGATCCGCAAGGTCGATCTCAAGACGATTATTGAGGCGGCGGCAGGCGCGCTCACCAACGGCGAGGTTGCGCAGCCGCTCGCGCAGTGGCAGGCGCGTGAGGTATCGGTCCGCGCCGAGCCACCGCAGAGCATGACCCGCGACGGCGAGATCTACGACGCGCACGAGATCCACGCGCGGGTGGTGCCTCATGCCGTGCGAGTGGTCGTCCCGCCGGCGGATGAGGACGAAGACGACGCGGCTGCCTGATACCTGTCAGGCGGCGGGATCGTCGTTCGGCGCGGCGGCGTGCCGGCGCAGGTCCTCGGTCAACACCAGATCAAGCTGCTCGGTGCTGCGCTGCCGCCAGCGCCGCCAGAGCCAGATCG
>DYEN01000182.1 GCA_020725705.1 Anaerolinea sp. | reverse complement strand
TTGCCCCGCGGCACGAGAAGAAGTGAGGTGATGCCCGGCACGAACAGACGTCTACCAACACATACTTTCGGTCAGTACAAGGACGAAAGGAAACAAATCTTATGAACCAGAAAGGGCTTTCACGCCGTAGCTTCCTGAAGATGATGGCGGCGGCGGCAGCGGCGACGGTCGCTCCCCGTGCCATTCCAGCAGCAGCGGCGCCGGCCAAGCAGATGCAGTACAAAGAGGCGCCGATGCTGGCCGAACTGGTCGCCGCGGGCCAGCTGCCGCCTGTCGAGGAGCGGCTGCCCGTCAATCCGCGCGTCATTACACCCCTGCACGAAGTCGGCGAGTATGGAGGAACCTGGCGCCGTGCCTTCAAAGGGTTGTCAGACCGCTGGGGACCGGTTAAGCTGTGTGAGGAAGGGGCGTTCCAGTGGGACGCGCCCGATCCGGAGACAACCAACCTCGAAGTCAACTACATCTCAGAGTGGAGCCAGAACGACGACGCGACGGAATTCACCTTCAAGCTGCGCGAAGGGCTGAAGTGGTCTGACGGGATGCCCTTCACCACGGCGGATGTCCAGTTCTGGTACGACAAAATCTTTCTGCCGCAGCTTCTCAACCGACCCGGACCGCTGCAGATCGGCACCATCGACGAGCTGATGGAACTGGAAGTGCTCGATGAGCTGACCTGGCGGATCCGCTTCAGCAAGCCAAACCCGCTGCTGCCCATCCGCATGGGCACGGATACATCCGGCATGATCGGCGGCCCGTCGATGGCGGCTCCCAAACACTATCTGGAGAAGTACATCGGCTCCGAGCCGACCGCCGATCAGGCGCTGATCCAGGCAGCGATGGACCAGCATGGCGTCACGACTTGGGAAGAACTGTGGTACGAAGCCGGCCCTGGCGACGGGCGAGGGCCGATCTGCTTTTGGTTCCGCAATCCCGAACTGCCGGTGATCAACCCGTGGCGCTCGAAGAACTCGCCGCTGGAAGATCCCTACATCATGGAGCGCAACCCGTACTTCCACTGCGTGGACATCGAGGGCAACCAGCTTCCGTACATTGACACCATCCAGCACCGCCTCTTTGAGGACAACCAGACGTTCAACCTGTGGATCGCGCAGGGGCTGATCGACATGCAGCAGCGCCACGTGTCGTCTGCGGACTACACGTTTTTCAAGGAGAACGAGGAAGCGGGCGACTATCACGTCGTCACGTGGAAGTCAGCCTCGACCAACGCCTTCCACCCGAACATCAGCCACCCAGATCCGGTCCTGGCAGCGATGTTCGACACGCCGCAATTCCGCGAGGCGCTGTCGATCGCGATCAACCGCGAGGAACTCAACGAACTGGTCTACAATGGGCTGTTGGTGCCGCGCCAGGCGTCCCCGGTCAAAGGCTCGCCCCAGTATTCTGAGGAGTTCGAGAAGCGCTGGACCGAGTACGACCCGGAGCGCGCCAACCGTCTGCTGGACGAGCTGGGATATGACCAGCGCGATAGCGAAGGCTACCGCCTGCGTCCCGATGGGCAACGCCTGAGCTTCACCATCACCTATACCGAAACGCTGGGCGCGATGAACCCCGACGAGGTCGGGATCGTGGCCTCGTACTGGGAAGCGCTGGGCATCAAGGTGAACCAGGAAGTCGTCGAGCGCTCGCTGTACGAGCTGCGCAATCAGGCGGGCGACATCGAGGTCGGCGTGTGGTTCGTGGACCGCAGCTCGATCCTCATGGCGGACCCGCGCCGCTATACCGGTGTGCTGCTCGACAGCCCGTGGGCGCCGCGCTATGCAACTTATCTATCCTCGTTCGTCTATGGGGATGGGACGACCACCAACGCCTATGCCGAGCCGCCCGAGGGCCACCCGCTGTGGCGTATCCATGAGCTGTGGGATAAGATCCAGTCCGAGCCGGACGAGGCTTCCCGCAACGCGATGATGGAAGAGCTGCTCAGCTACCACATCGAGCATCCGTGGATGATCGGCACGGTGGGCGAGGACCCGGCTCCTGTGATCGTCAAGAATAATTTCTTCAACGTTGGCAGCGGCTTCATCAACGACGACACGCTGCGCAACGTGGGTATCGCTCGTCCGAAGCAGTTCTTTATCCGTTCGTAGCCAGCCTGGCCGGCCCCTGGCAGAGGGCGTGCAACACCCTCTGCCAGGGGGGCTTGCGTTCCGGTGCTCGCCAAATGGTTTTTAGACGCCAAGGACTGTTGTCGTGCTGCAATTCATCATACGCCGCTCCCTCGTTGCCTTGGTAACGATCTGGGTCATTTCTATCGTTAGCTTTGCGATCATCCAGCTTCCGCCAGGTGATTTTCTGACCACCTATGCCGCTAACCTGGCCGCGATGGGCGAGCGCGTGCCCGAGCAGCAGCTCGTGGCCATACGCGAGCGTTACGGCCTGGGGCAGCCGATTATCGTCCAGTATCTGAAGTGGATGCGCGGCGTGCTGCAGGGCGACTTCGGGCGGTCGCTGGAATGGGGCGTCCCGGTGAGCACCATGCTCTGGGACCGGATGGGCCTGACCGTCCTTGTCGGGCTATCTTCTGTGCTGTTTGTGTGGAGCTTCGCCATCCCGATTGGCGTGTATTCGGCGATACGCCAGTATTCCCTGGGCGATTATTTTTTCACCTTCATCGGTCTCTTAGGGCTGGCGACGCCAAACTTCCTGCTGGCGCTGGTGCTGATGTGGATCGGCTTTGCGTGGTTCGGGCAGAACGTCGGCGGGCTGTTCTCGCCGGAATATTCGAACGCGCCCTGGAGTGTGGGGAAGGTGATCGATCTGCTCAAGCACCTGTGGATCCCCATGCTGATTGTCGGAACGTCCGGCGCGGCGGGCCTGATCCGCACCATGCGGGCCAATATGCTTGACGAGATCAACCAGCCGTATGTAGAGACGGCGCGCGCCAAAGGGCTGAGCGAGCGGCGCCTGATCTGGAAGTACCCCGTGCGTGTGGCACTGAACCCCTTTATCAGCACGGTGGGCTATGCGCTGCCCGATCTGGTTGGCGGTGTGCTGATCACTGCGGTGGTGCTCAATCTGCCAACCGTTGGGCCTCTGCTGGTGCGCTCGTTGCTGTCGCAAGATATGTTCATGGCTGGCGCCATCGTCCTGATCATCAGTGTCCTGACCGTGATCGGCACGTTGCTGTCGGATATTCTGCTGGCGGTTTTCGACCCCCGTATTCGGCTGGAATAGGGATGTGTCATGGGTGCTTCAGAGAAACAGGAGCCGTTGACCGGCGTGAGTCCGGGTGTTGCCGAGCCTGAGCCGATGGTGGCGGACGCCGCCGAAGAATGGATCGCGGTCGCTTCGCCGGGCCAGTTGATGTGGTGGAAGTTCCGCAGACATCGCATGGCCGTCGTGAGCGCCGCGGTGCTGGCCGTGTTCTACTTCGTCTCGCTCTTTGCCGAATTTTTCAGCCCCTATGATCCGAATGCGTTCGATGCCAAGTATAAGTTTGTGCCGCCGATGCAGATCAGTTTCATCGACGGCGAGGGCAATTTCACCTTTCGACCGGGGGTTTATGGCCTGATTTCGCACCGCGATCCGGAGACTTTGCGCATCACCTACGAAACCGACAAGACCGCCTGGTATCCCATTCATTTCTTTGTGCGAGAGCGTCCATACAAACTGTTTGGCCTGTTTGAAACCGACATTCATCTCTACGGGTTGGGCGAAGAAGCGGGCGACCTGAAGATATTCGCCCTGGGATCAGACCGGCTGGGGCGAGACATGGCCTCGCGCGTGATCTACGGCGCTCGTATTTCGCTGTCGATCGGGATGGTCTCGGTTTTCCTGAGCCTGACGCTGGGCATCGTGCTGGGGGGCGTCTCCGGCTACTACGGCGGGTGGATCGACAACCTGATCCAGCGCGTAATCGAGTTCATCCGCTCGATCCCGACGCTCCCGCTATGGATGGCGCTCAGCGCCGCGCTGCCCAACACCTGGTCGCAAACCCAGCGCTATTTTGGCATTACCGTCATCCTGTCGGTGATTGGCTGGACGGTGCTGGCGCGCCAGGTGCGAGGGCGGTTTCTGGCGCTGCGGACGGAAGATTTCGTGTTGGCGGCACGCCTGAATGGCGCGTCCGACCTGCGCATCATTCTGCGTCATATGGTACCGTCTTTCACCAGTCACATCATCGCTTCGCTGACGCTCTCCATTCCCGGCATCATTCTGACCGAGACCGGACTCAGCTTTCTGGGGCTGGGGCTGCGTCCACCAACCGTGAGTTGGGGGGTGCTGCTTCAGGAAGCGCAGAATATCCGGACTGTGGCGCTGGCCCCCTGGCTGTTGTTGCCCGGCCTGGCGGTGGTGATCTCCGTGTTGGCGTTTAACTTCGTGGGCGATGGCTTGCGCGACGCCGCCGACCCGTTCAATCGTTAAGGTAACCGGAGCTGGCATCGATGCCCGATATCTTACTGGAAGTAAAGGATTTACACGTTCACTTCTTTCTGGCCGAAGGCACGATCTGCGCGGTGAACGGAGTGAGTTTCGCGGTCGAGCGCGGCAAGACGCTGGGGATTGTGGGCGAAAGCGGCTGCGGCAAAAGCGTGACCGCCCGCGCGATTCTCAACATGGTGCGCCCGCCAGGGCGCATCGTCGCCGGCGATGTTCTCTATTACGGCGATCCTGCCGGGCCGGTCAACCTCGCCCGGCTGGATCCCGAAGGGTCCCGCATCCGCCAGATCCGCTGGAGCGAGATCGCGATGATCTTCCAGGAGCCGATGACCTCGCTCAGCCCCGTGCACACCATCGGCAACCAAATGATCGAGGCGCTGCGCCTGCATATGGATGTTGGCAAGCGCGAAGCGGAACAGCGCGCTGTGGATCTGATGCGGCGTGTAGGCCTGCCCCAGCCGGAGCGGTTGCTCGGCGCCTACCGGCACGAGCTGAGTGGCGGGATGCGCCAGCGGGTGATGATCGCCATGGCGCTGCTGTGCAACCCGAAGCTGCTGATTGCCGACGAGCCGACGACCGCGCTCGACGTGACGACGCAGGCTCAGATCCTGGACCTGATGCGCGACCTGCAGGACGAGTACGGGATGGCGATCATGTTCATCACGCACGCGCTGGGCGTGATCGCGGAGATGGCGGATGATGTGGTGGTGATGTATCTGGGGGAAGAGGTCGAGGTTGCGGATGTGGACACGATCTTCTATGCCCCGGCGCACCCCTACACCCAGGCACTGCTTCGCTCGATCCCTCGGCACGATGCCCGGCTTGGCCGCCTGGAAACGATCACCGGAAATGTCCCGGACCCGACCAATATGCCGGAAGGCTGCAAGTTCCACCCGCGCTGCCGGCACTACATCCCGGTTAAATGTGCCACCGCGCCGCTGGTCGAGGTGAGTGCGCGTCACTGGGCGCGGTGCGCGCGTGTGGCCGAAATCAACCCGCACCTGGCGCAGACGCAGACGGAGCACAAGGTATGACGGCGGGCGACAACGGCACCTTGCTGCAGGTGAATAACCTGAAGAAGTACTTCCCGCTTTACAGGCGAGGCATTCTCCGCAAGACGATTGCGAACTATGTCCGTGCGGTTGATGACATCAGCTTCAGCATCGGGCGGGGGGAAGTGCTGGGGCTGGTCGGCGAGAGCGGCTGCG
>DYEN01000181.1 GCA_020725705.1 Anaerolinea sp. | reverse complement strand
CCTTGCCGACGTGCGCGAGCGGGTGGTCCGGCTGTTCGAGGATACCTATGGGGTCGACATTACACCGCTGACCCCTGATGACGGACTGGAGCACTATCACACGCTTCAAAGCGCCGCGATTATCGACTATGTCCTAACGATCAATGCCGACGCGGCAGCCGACGTGAACCTGCTCCGCCATCTGGTCGGGGCGTCTCTGTCGAAGGCTGCCCAGTTGCAGGCGGATCTGCGTCTGACGGGGCACGTGTTCGCGCTGCTGGATGACTGGCTGGCCGCGATCAAAGCTACGGCAGCCCGCCGCTATGGGCACTTTCCCCATGAGAGCACGCCGCATCTCGACCGGCAGCATTAGCCCCGCCAGGTTGGCGTTTCGCAGTCACGCGCACCGCTTCTCTCAAGCAGAATGAGGAATCTCATGAGCCGATCCTACGAGCGCTATCTCGATGAAATCCTGATCCCGGCGGAAACGCTCCAGGCGCGCATCGCCGAACTAGGGCGGCAGATCAGCGACGATTATCGCGATACCAAGAATCTGCACCTGATCTGCGTGCTGAAGGGCGGCGTGATGTTCCTGGCGGACCTCACCCGCCACATCGATGTGCCGCACAGCATCGATTTCATGGCGATCTCCAGCTATGGCGCCGGGGTGCGCGAGTCATCGGGACGGGTGCGTATCGAGATGGACCTGAGTCACGATATTGCCGGCAAGAACGTGCTGATCGTCGAGGATATCGTGGATAGCGGCCACACCCTCGACTACATCATCAGCCTGCTCAGCACGCGCCAGCCGGCCAGCATCTCGGTCTGCGCGCTGCTCAGCAAGCCGAGCCGGCGCCAGGTGCCGATCACGCTCGATTATGTTGGCTTTGAGATCCCCGATAAGTTCGTGTTCGGGTACGGCCTGGATCTGGACGAGTTGTTTCGCAACCTGCCGTTTGTCGGAGTCTGCAAGCCGGGGGTACAGATCGGAGACGACTGCGCCTGATGGAGCCGCAGATTCCTTCCCGCCCGCTCTACTGGTCTCCGGCAGTTGAGGCAGTCTGCGCCGCCCTGCCCCCGGATGCCGAGGTGTACCTGGTCGGCGGGGTTGTGCGGGATGCCTACCTTCACCGGCCGATTCGCGATATTGACCTGGCCACGCCGGGCGACGGCGGACCGGTGGCGCGCCGTATCGCGGACGCGCTCGGCGGTGACTATTACCCGCTGGACAGCGAGCGCGGTGTGGGTCGAGCGCTGATCCCGTGGGAAGGCGGGCAGATCACCGTCGATGTCGCTCGGT
>DYEN01000180.1 GCA_020725705.1 Anaerolinea sp. | reverse complement strand
GGCTACCTGCACATCGGCCACGCCAAAGCGATCCTGATAAACTACCGGACCGCGCAGAGATATGGCGGCAAGTTCAACCTGCGCTTCGACGACACCAACCCCACCAAAGAAGAGCAGGAATACATCGACGCCATCATCGAGGATATGCGCTGGCTGGGCGTGGACTGGGAAGACCGCCTGTTTTACGCGTCCGACTACTTCGAGCAGCTTTACGAGTGGGCGGTGCAGTTGATCAAGGACGGCAAGGCGTATGTGGACGACCTGAGCGCCGACGAGATCCGCGAGTATCGCGGCACGCTGACCGAGCCGGGCCGCGAAAGCCCCTACCGCAACCGCTCCGTTGAGGAAAATCTCGATCTCTTCGAGCGTATGAAGCGCGGCGAGTTTCCGGACGGCTCACGCGTGCTGCGCGCCAAGATCGACATGGCGTCGCCCAACATGAACCTGCGCGACCCGGTCATGTACCGTATCCTGCACGAAGAGCATCCACACCGGGGTCGTGACTGGTGCATCTATCCCATGTACGACTGGGCGCACGGTCAGTCGGACTCGATTGAGGGCATCACGCACTCGCTCTGCTCGCTCGAATTCGAAGATCACCGCCCGCTGTACGACTGGTTCCTCGATCAGCTTGGCATCCACCACCCGCAGCAGATCGAGTTCGCGCGCCTGAACCTGACGCATACCGTCATGAGCAAGCGCAAGCTGCGGCGGCTGGTCGAAGAAGGCTATGTGCGCGGCTGGGACGACCCGCGCATGCCGACGCTTTCCGGCCTGCGGCGGCGCGGCTACACGCCCGAAGCGATCTGGAGCTTCACCGAGGCGATCGGAGTCTCGAAGAGCAACAGCGTCGTCGAGCTGTCGCTGCTGGAGCATCACGTGCGCCAGGACCTCAACCGCCGCGCCCCGCGTGTGATGGGCGTGCTGCGCCCGCTGCGCGTGGTGCTGACGAATTATCCTGAGGGCCAGGTCGAGCAGATGGAAGCTATCAACAACCCCGAGGATCCGTCGGCGGGCACGCGGCCTGTGCCGTTCTCGAAGGTGCTCTACATCGAACAGGACGACTTCATGGAAAACCCGCCCCCGAAGTTCTTCCGTCTGGCGCCGGGCCGCGAGGTCCGCCTGCGCTATGCCTACTTCATCACCTGCGATGAGGTGGTCAAGGACGAGGCGGGGAACATTGTGGAGCTGCGCTGTTCCTACGATCCGGCCACGCGCGGTGGCGACGCGCCCGACGGCCGCCGCCCCAAGGCGACGCTGCATTGGGTCTCGGCAGAACATGCCATCGATGCCGAAGTGCGGCTCTACGACACCCTGTTCACCGTGCCGGATCCGGACAACCCGCCGGAAGGGAAGAGCCTTACCGATCTGATCAACCCGAACTCGCTCGAAGTCATCACGGGCGCCAAGCTGGAGCCAAGCGTGCGCGGCGCCGCGCCCGGCACCATCTATCAGTTCGAGCGGCAGGGCTACTTCTGCGTCGATCCGGACTCCACTCCGGACATGCCCGTCTTCAACCGGACCGTCACACTGCGCGACACCTGGGCCAAGATCCAGCAAAAGGAAGGCGGCGCCTAGCCGCTACCTCACGCCTGGCACGATCACGGGGGCCGCACGAACGCGGCTCCCGTTGTGTTCCTGCGTCGCGCCGGGGGTCTGGCTTGCTGTATACTCCCCGCCAGACCGGGATTATCAGCCTGTGAGGCCGCCATGCCACACCGTTCGAACGCACGCCCGGCCCAGCCATTCCTCAAATGGGCAGGCGGAAAGGGCCAACTGCTGGCCCAATACGAGGCCTTCTTCCCCACAAACCCCGGCGGGACGTATTTCGAGCCGTTCGTGGGCAGCGGCGCGGTGTTCTTCCATCTCCAGCCGCGCGGCCTGTTCAAGCGGTACGTCCTGTCGGACTCGAACGCCGAACTGGTAAACCTGTTTCGCGTCGTTCGCGATCAACCTGAGGCGCTGCTCGAACACCTGCGACAGCACGCCGAGCGGCACAGCGCCGAATACTATTACGCGGTACGTGCCCGCGATCGCTCGCCCGATTGGAGCGCGGCTCCTGCCCTGGAACGCGCCGCGCGGATGCTTTACCTCAACCGCACCTGCTACAACGGCCTGTGGCGTGTCAACAGCCAGGGACACTTCAACGTGCCGCAGGGACGCTATCGAAACCCGGACATCTACCGACCCGAGCGGATCCGCGCGGCGTCGCGGGCGCTCCAGACCGTCGAGATCGACGTCCAACGCTTCGATGCGGTGTTGGACCAGGCACAGACGGGTGATTTCGTGTACTTCGACCCGCCCTACGTGCCGGTCAGCGACACGGCCAATTTCACCAGCTATGAGGCAGAAGTCTTTGGCGAAGCTGAGCAACGGCGGCTGGCCGAGGTCTTCGCAACCCTGGCAGCGCGCGGTTGCCGGGTGATGCTGAGCAACTCCGACACCCCGCTGGTGCACGATCTCTACGCGGGTTTCCGGATCGAGCGGGTGCTGGCGCGGCGCGCGATCAACTCAAAGGCGGTGCGGCGCGGCCCGGTATATGAGGTCGTCGTGCTGAGCGAGTGATGACAAGGTATTGAAACGGCGGGAGCAGCTTGCTGCGCCCCTACAATGTTTTCGCTGCTCTTTGCTGTTCTTGGCTGCTTTTGGCCGCTTCCAGCCAGATCAGAAAACCCGCCGCGACGAGCGG
Organism: Anaerolinea sp.; assembly: GCA_020725705.1. GTDB lineage: Bacteria > Chloroflexota > Anaerolineae > Aggregatilineales > Aggregatilineaceae > DYGX01. The sequence goes on along the minus strand of DYEN01000180.1, from coordinate 2,527 downwards.
AGTGCCCGCGCCAGGGCCTAGATGAACTCGCGCATGCGGCGGCGCATGACCACGCTCTCGACCAGCCCGACGCCGATCAGCATCGTCAGCAGCGACGACCCGCCCGAACTCACGAACGGCAGCGTCAGGCCAGTCACCGGCAGGATGCTGAGGTTCATCCCGATCGAGACGACCGTTTGGAAGAAGATCATGCCCGCGACGCCATAACAGATCAGGCTGCCGAGCGGATCGGCGGCCCGCGCCGCGCCGACCAGACAGCGCCAGATAACAATGCCCATCAGAATGATAACGCTGGTCGCGCCGACGAAGCCCATCTCTTCGGCGATCACGCTGAAGATGAAGTCTGTGTGGCGCACGCGCAGAAAACGCCCCTGGGTCTGCGAGCCATTGGCGTAGCCCTTGCCCAGAAAACCGCCCGACCCGATGCTGATCAGCGCCTGGTCGATGTTGTAGCGGCGGTCCTTGTTGTCCGGAATACCGTTGCCGTCCTCGTCGACGAAGACGCACTCGCCACTGCGTACCAGCTCCGGGTTGTCGGCGCAGCTTTCGCCCGTGTCGATGAAGGTGATGATACGTTGGCGCTGGTATTCTTCCATGTTGACCCACAGCACCGGCAGCATCGCCAGCCCGATCAGCACCAGCAGAGCCAGATGGCGCAACCGCAACCCGGCTGCCCAGGCCATCACGAACCAGACGAAGATCATCACGGTAGCGGTCCCCAGGTCCGGCTGCAAAAACACCATCACGGTGGGTACCGCGATGTGAAACAACGACACAATCACGGTCCGCAGCCGGTTCATTTCCAGGTACCGATCGGCGAGGTGCTGGGCGAGCGTGATCACCAGCAGCATCTTGCCCAGCTCCGCCGGCTGAACCTGCAAACCGACGTTCAACCAGCTCTGCGCGCCCGCCTGCCCGACCACACCCAGCACGGCCACCAGGCCGAGGATGAACAGCACGAAACCGTAGATGAAACCATGCAAGCTGCCCAAGAGACGGTAATCGAGCGCGGCGACGGCAAAAACCACCCCCACCCCGATGATACCGTAGCGAATCTGCAAGGGCACGCGCCGGATCAGTTCGGTATCGATGGCATCCATGGTCGCGCTGCGGATCATCAGAATACCGATGATCACCAGCAAGATCGTTGTGCCCAGCAGCACAAAATCGAAGTCGCGCCAGATCGTCCCTTTAGCCTGCATCTACCTGTTCTCGCCAGATCGTCTCGATACGTCCCAATCGGAAACCGGCGCCCATTATACCGTCCCTCACGGCGCATGCCACGAATCCGCACGCCGCCGGGAACGACGGCACGGGTGCACGGACAAACGGGAACGTTCGGGGGCCGCTAGGACGCGGGCGGCTCGTCCGGCGGATCGGTGTCGGGAGCGGCGGCTTTTGTCGAGCGCGAACGGGATTTGCGCGGCGTGGACGCAGGGGGCTTGGCGGGCGAGGCGGCGCGGGGTTTGCGGGGTTTCGTCGCGCGGGCCGGCTCTTCCGGCTCGGGTTCCAGTTCCGGGGGCGCTTCGACCGGGGGCAGTGCGCCGTAGCTGGTGTCGCGGGCCAGAGGAATGTCGGCGACCAGGTAGTTCTCGCGGGCACGCTGCTCCAGCTTGATGTGAACGTGCGCGTCGTCGACGTCGAGATAGCGCTTGATCACAGCGATGATCTCACCCTGAAGCTGGGCCAGCTTTTCGGGCGATATGTCGCTCCGGTCGCTGACCAGTACCAGCTTGAGCCGGTCACGGGCCGTATCGGCGCTGGTCGCTTCTTGCCGCCCCAACAGTCGATTCCAGAACGAAGACATGGGTCGCCTCTTGTCTCACTAGGGCGCGTTATTCGACAAGCCGAAGATCCGCGCCAGGCGGCTGAACCAGCCGTCTTTGCGTTCAAGCTGGATCAACGGCACTTTCTCCCCCATCAAGCGCCGCGCGACGTTAACGAACGCATCCCCCGCGGGCGTGCGTTCGGACTCCAGCGCCAGCGGCGTCCCTCGGTTCGATGAGATCAAGATGTGTTCGTCTTCAGGCACCACACCCAACAGCCGGGTGGAGAGAATTTCCAGCACGTCGTTGACCGAGAGCATATCACCCCGCCGGATCATCTCCGGCTTGATCCGGTTCAGCAGTAGGCTGGTCGGCAAGCGCCGCGGATCGGCCTCGATCAACCCGATGATCCGGTCGGCGTCGCGCACGGCTGAAACTTCGGGATTGGTGACGACGATAACCTCGTCGGCGGGAGCCAGCGCGTTGCGAAAGCCCCACTCGATCCCCGCCGGGCTGTCGATCAGAATGAACTCGAAGTCGGCGCGAAGCTGGTTGGTCAGGGAAACCATATCCTGCGGGCTGATGGCGGTCTTGTCGCGGGTTTGCGCCGCCGGGAGCAGGTAAAGGTCGGCCACGCGCTTATCCTTGACCATCGCCTGGCGCAGCTTGCAGCGTCCCTCGACAACATCCACCAAGTCATAGACGATCCGGTTTTCCAGGCCCATAACCACGTCGAGGTTGCGCAGGCCGATATCGGCATC
>DYEN01000179.1 GCA_020725705.1 Anaerolinea sp. | reverse complement strand
GCGATCACCCGCGCAAAGCGGCGCCCGATCACCCTGAGCATCAGCCCCGGCTCGATATCGGGCACGTAGATCACGATGGGCCGCCGCAATAGCCAGCACGCCAGCGCCATCGGCACGCCGACCCAACCGCCGGTCAGGAACAGCACTTCGGGCCGCAGGCGCAGCGCCAGCACCAGCGATTGCAGCACGCCCGCCGCGATCTTGACCGCGCTGATCGCCTGGCCGATCCGGGGAATCCCGTGCACCGGCCCGGCCAGCACCTCATCGTAGCGGTCGAAGGTAACATCCGAGCGCTCGACCAGCCCGCGTGCCATATCGCCGCGCGCGCCAACGAAAAACAGCTTTGCCTGCGGATAGAGCCTACGAACCGCCCCGGCGACGGCCAACGCGGGGTACACGCCGCCGCCGGTCCCCCCGGCCGAGATCATGATCCTCACGTGCGTTTCTCCATTCCGCATTGGGTGGCGCCAGGCGCGGCGTCTGGTTGCGGACGGGGCGCGCCGCCCGGCCAATCGAGCGCGACACGCTGAGAACTACCCCCACCCCGGACATCGCCGCAACCAGCGACGACCCGCCATAACTGATGAAGGGAAGCGGCACCCCGGTCGGTGGGATGAGCGCCGTCATGACCGCGATGTTCAGCAGCGCGTCGTAGGCGATCCAGCACGTCACACCGGCAGCCAGCAGGCCGCCGAACGCGTCCGGCGCGAAGCGCGCGATGGTAAACCCGCGGTAGATCAGCGTCACGAACAACGCCAGCACCAGAAACGTCCCCAGCAGGCCCAGTTCCTCGCCGATGATGGCGAAGATGCTGTCCGTGTGCGGGAAGGGCAGCGTGTTGGCGAATTTCTGCTTGCCTTCGCCCAGCCCGACGCCAGTCAGCCCGCCGTTGAGGAAAGCCGTCACCGCCTGCTGGACGTGGTCACTGGCCTGCGTCAGGTCTTCGACCGCCGCCAGATAGGCGTCCAGGCGCTGGCTGGCGTATTCCAGCCGCGTGATCAGCTGGTAACCCGCCACGCCCATCACCCCGCCAATGGCCAGCAGTTGGAACCAGTCTGCCCCGGCGATGAAGAACATGCTCAGTGCCGTCGCCAGGATGCTCGCCGCCGTGCTGAGGTCCGGCTGGAGAATGATCAGAAAAGCGATCGCACCCACCACCACCGTGAACGGCAGCAGCCCATAGGTGATCTTGCGCAGCTTCTGGCGCTTGGACGCCAGCCAGGCCGCCATGTAGATCACGACGGTGAACTTCGCCAGCTCGCCCGGCTGGAACGAGCCGCGCAGCAGCGCGCGCTGCGCCTCGAAGCGCGTCTCGCCAAAGCGCAGCACCCCGATCAGCAACACGCCGACCAGCAGCATCATCCACACCGCCGCGCGCCGCCAGATGTGATAATCCAGCCGCGCGAACAACACGAGCAGCAGCAACCCGATCCCCATCGAGCGGAGCTGCCGCACAAAGAAGTACGTCGTGTTGCTGCTGTCTCCGGTCGCCTGGTAGCTGACATCGATCGAGGCGCTGTAAACCATCAGCAGGCCGATGGCGCACAGCACGCCTACCACCAGCGCCAGATACAGGTCGAAGCCCGCCGCGCTGTAGATGCGGCGGCGCTCGTCGGCGCGCCGCTCGTCGACAGGGGGAGAAGCAGGCCGGCGGGCCGGCACGCGCAGGGCGTCCGCGTAGTTGAACTCGCCGTCGTCATCGATGTATTGCGGGTCGTCTGCCAGTTCGCTCATTGCTGCGGATCGCTCGCTCCACGCTGGATTGTGGTTCCTGTTGGCATTACCTTACCGCATCCCGCCCCGTCCCGCCAATCCCCTGTCTCGGCGTCGGAGCATGGATTATCAATGGTTGACTAATTATTATTATTACTGTATATTTTATCATATCGGTTGCTTGTTTTTACACATGGGAGACCCTCAATGAAGTCACTTCGAAGCCTGCTGGTCTGGATTACCCTGCTCACTCTGATAATCAGTCCTACCCTCGCGCTCGCCCAGGATGACGACCAGGAATGGGAGACGTATCTCTCGCCCGACGAACTTCTGACCTTCTCCTACCCGGCGGACTGGATGGTACTCGATTACGCCGAAGAGGAAGAAGAGATGGGGCCGCCCTTCCCGTTTGTGGTCTTCGCTCCGGATCAGGAAACGCTCGACCGGCTTGACATGGACGAACCCTTCCTCGAAGGCCAGCGCGCAATGGCCGTCGTGATTCTGCCCGCTCCGTTCTTCGCCATGATGATGCCAGAGGCATTGCCGGAAGAACCTTCCGCAGGGGACTATGCGTCGCAAGTGGCGGTGATGTTCTTTGGGAGCTTTGAGGAAGCGCCCGCCGAAGGCGCTGAAGAAGACCCGACGGGCGGGCTGACGCTGGGCGAACCGGAAGAGGTCGAGCTAGGCGAGGACGTGACCGGCGGTCTCGTCACGCTGCTGTCCGAAACTGACGAGGGTGTCGTGATCGCCCGCCTGCTGGACGACGATCTGGTGGCCGTCATCATCGCGGCCGGCTATCCCGGCGAGTTCACCGACGACCTGCGCCAGCTCGCGCTCGATGTCGCAGCCAGCGTCGAATACACCGGCACGGCGGACGCGATGATGGAAGCGCTCCTAGCGGTACCCGAATTTGAACTTGAAGAATCCGACGTTGACCCCGCTACGCTGGACGGGAACGCCCTGATCGACGAGCGCTGCACCGTGTGCCACACCCGCGACCGCATCGACCAGCAGGACAAGGACCTGGCCGGTTGGACCGCGACGGTAGACCGCATGATCGGCTATGGCGCGGACCTGGACTCTGCCGAGCGCCAGGCCGTGATCAACTACCTGGTCGAGACGCACTGAGGCGTTGCTCGACACGAAACATCACACCCCCGGCCCCAAACCGGGGGTGTTTTGATCACCGGGTGCGGCGCAGCACGGCGATCATCACCGCCATCCAGCCGATCAGGATCAGCGAGCGCGTGTTGAGGCTCAGCCCCGGCAGCGCCAGCACGCCCAGCGCAATCACCACCGTCAGCGCCAGCATGGCAGCGAGCGCCCGCCGCGCCCGCGGATCGGGTGGCCGGTCGCTCATGGCTCCACCACGCTGAAGTCTTCAAACACGGCGGTGAAGCCGCCCCCAATCGGCGAGGCGACCATCAGCCCCACGTCCACCGACGGCCGGTCGGTGAAATACGCCTGGCGCAGCAACTGATAGTGCGCGCCGTCCAGCGAGTAGTAAACCGAGCACGTCACGCCCTCGCGCACCACCCGCAACCAGAAGGCTTCCGGCACCCTGGCCAGCGGCACGATCGACCAGTCTGAATAGGTGCGCGTCACGACCACGCTCGCGTTCTGCCGCCCTTCGGCGAACTCCACGCCGCACTTAAGCCAGTTCGCCTCGTCCACGCGCAGCATCAAGCCGGCCTGATCGTAGAGGTCCTGGTAGGCGCCGCGAAATCTGACCGACGCGGTGAAATCCCCGCTCACGGGGCGGTAGTAGAAGTGGCCGCTGTCGCGCACGCCGCCGTCATGCGTCACGCGCCAGAAATCCGTCTGGGGGGCCGATCGCACCGTAATCCGCCCCTCTTCCACCGAGAACTCCGCCGGTTCGTTGAGCCATTGCATCGCCATCTCACTCCTGGTACGCCGGACCAACTTTCGCCAGGGCGCGGACCAGCGCGCGGAAGTGCGCGCCCCGCTCTGCAAAATCCGTATACGCGTCGTAGGACGTTCCGCCGGGGCTGAGCAGCACAACGTCACCGGGCCGAGCCGCACGCCGCGCCAACGCAACGGCCTCGTCCAGCGTGGCCGCCTGCTCGACGGTTTCCAGCCGTGATGTCCCTGCCGCGCTCGCCCGGCGCATCAACACGGCGATTTGCGGGGCGAACTCGCCAAAGGCGATCACCGCCCGGCAGCGTTCGGCGGCCAGCGCAGCGAGCGGCTCCCAGGGCAGGTGCTTGTCGCGACCGCCCGCCAGCAGCACCACCGGTTCGTCGTAGCTGTGCAGCGCCGCGATCACGCGCTCCGGCGCGGTGGCGATGCTGTCGTTCACCCACGTCACGCCGTCGATCACGGCCACCGTCTCCAGCCGGTGCTCGACGCCCGTAAAGCTTTCGATCGCGGCGCGCATGGCCTGGACCGGGATCTGGGCCGCGCCCGCGATCGCGCAGGCGGCCAGCGTGTTGAGCACGTTGTGCGTCCCGCGCAGCCGGATCGCGCTCCGGGGGCAGATCGGGATCGGCTCGCCGCCGTCCGGCGCCAGGACGAGCATCTCGCCGTCGAGATACGCGCCCGGCACGCGCTCGTGCAGCGCGAAGAAGGCTACCCGGCCCGGGGCGTCCGCGCTCATGCGGCGCGCGTTGGGGTCGTCCCAGCCAAAGATCGCGCAGTCGGCCGGGCGCTGGTGGCGGTAGATGTTGGCTTTGGCGGCGATATACGCGTCCATCGTGCCGTGACGGTCCAGGTGGTTAGGCGTGACATTGAGCACCGCGGCGACCGCCGGGCTGACGGTCATCAGCTCCAACTGGAAGCTGCTTAGCTCCATCACGACGCGGTCCCCCGGCGCGATGGCGGGCAGGCTGTCGAGCAGCACGTCGCCGATGTTGCCGCCGACGTGCGTCACCCGCCCCTCGGCGCGTGCCATCGCCCCGACCAGCGCCGTGGTCGTGGTCTTCCCGGCGCTCCCGGTGATGCCGATCACAGGCGCGGGACAGCGTTCCAGGAACAACTGGGCGTCGTTGGTCACGCGGATGCCGCGCCGCCGCGCTTCCTGCACGATCGGTAGCGTCGGCGGCACACCCCCGCTGAGGCACAGCACGTCGCAGTCGTCGAGCAGGCTCAGCGGGTGGCCGCCCAGCACAAACGCGACCGGCTGCCCGGCGAACGACGCGACATCGGCGGCCAGAGCGTCGGCGCTGCGGCTGTCCGAGAGCGTGACACGCGCGCCCACCGTAGGCAGCCAGCGGGCCAGCGCCTTGCCCTGGCGCGCCATCCCCAGCACGACGACATGCCGCCCGGCCAGCGCGTCCGGGGCGCGATCTGCGTGCGGTGAAGCAGAGGGCTGGCTCAGCGTGCCACCTCGACTGTGCCGCCTTCACGGGCGGAGCGATAGAGCGCGTCGATCACGCGCATGTTCTTGACCGCGTCTTCCGCCGGGAAGCGCGGCGGTGCTTCGCCCGTCACGGCCCGGTTGAAGTCCTCAACCATCAGCGTATAGGAATTGGCCGGTTCAAGCTGCACCGTCTCGATCATCATCCGGTCGTCGCCGTAGCGGACGATCTCGCTCGACCGGTCGCCAATGGGGTTGTAGGCGCGGTTGACGTACAGCGACCCCAACGAGCCGACGACTTCGTAATAGCGGCGCAGCGGCAGGCTAAACCCGCAGTTGATGTGTGCCAGCACGCCGTTCGGAAATTCCAGCGTGGCGGCCATCCGGTCATCGACGCCGCGCTCGGTCCAGTGCGCCTGGGCGGTGACCGCCAGCGGCTCGTCCTGGACCATGAAGCGCGCCAGCGACACCGGATAGCAGCCCACGTCGTACAGCGAGCCACCCCCCAGCGCCGGATCCAGGCGGATATCATCTTCGCGCGCGATCAGGAAGCTGAAACCGGCGTCGATGAAGCGGACCTCGCCGATCGTGCCATCCTCGATCAGCTCGCGCACGGCATGCGCCTGGGGATGATGCCGCCACTGAAAGGTTTCGGCCAGCACGCGCCCGGCCTCGGCAAAGGCGGCAACCATCTCCTCAGCTTCGGTAGCGTTGAGCGCGATCGGCTTCTCGCACAGCACGTGCTTGCCCGCCTGCGCCGCCTTGATCGCCCATTCCTTGTGCATGTTGTTGGGCAGCGGGATGTAGATCGCGTCAATGTTTGGATCGTCCAGCAACGCCTCGTAGCTGCCGTAGCTGACCGGGATGCCGTGCTGCTGGGCATACGCGCGGGCACGCTCCACGTCGCGGCTGGCGATCGCCACCACCTCGGTCTCGCGCGCCTGCCGGAAGGCCGGGAGCATCGTCTTTTCCCCATGCCGCGCCGTGCTCAGAATCCCCCATCGGACTGTGCTCATCGTTCGCTCCTTCTTGATCGCATTGAACCCGCATCACGGTTGCATCGGCGGCAGGTTGAAGCATGCCTCGGGGAAGGTGACCAGATCGGCGCGCACCCACCCGCTCAAGGTCGCCAGCCGCCACCAGGTATAGCCGTCCGGGCCGGTCGCCCAGCCTTCGGCGACATATGTCTCGTTTTGAGCAAGCGTGCCGAGCAGATCGTAGCGAACATCCGGCCCGGCGCGCACATTGACCGCCTCGTAGCGCGGCGTCAGAACACACTCGCCCTGCACCGCCGCCGGAGCCGGCCCGACCGGGTCCGGAACACCCGAATCGAGCGCGTCTTGCAGAGCGGCAGTCGTCGGCGTGGGGACCGGCGCGAGGCCGTAATCGACCATCACATCCGCGTCACCCGGCACGCCCCACAGCCCGACATAGGCCGCGCTGCCTGCCGCCAGCGTCCGCCCGTCCGGGCTGAAGGCCAGCGCGTGAACCCGGTCGGGGGGCAGCAGCACGGCCAACTCGCGCCCGCTGGCGGCGTCCCACAGGCGCACGGTGTCGTCGTTGATATCCGCCCCTGCCGAGGCCAGCACACGCCCATCCGGGCTGTACGCCAGGTCGGTGATCGTGCCGCTGTGCCCGGCAAGTTGCGCTACAGGCGTCCGCCCTACCACATCCCACACGCGGATGACGCTGCCGGCGGCGCTGGCAAGCTGCGCGCCATCCGCGCGAAAGGCCACCACGTCCACATTGGCGGGATGATCCAGCACGGCCAGGGCCGTCCCACCGGGCACTTTCCACAGGCGGACCGTGTCGTCCTCGCCCGCCGACGCCAGCACCGAGCCGTCGCTGTTGAACGCCAGATCGGTCACGTACGAGGTGTGGCCGGTCAAAGTCGTCAGCCGCGCGCCGGTGCCCGTGTCCCACAGATAGACGTTGCCATCATCGCTGGCGGCCGCCAGCATGCTCCCGCGCGGGCTGAACGCGATGCTGTTCACCGCGCCGGTCGGCCCCACCAGGGGAGACAGTTCGCTGCCCGTCGTCACGTCAAAGACGCGCACCACATTATCCTGTCCGGCCACGGCCAGCAGCACGCCGTCGGCGCGAAACGCCAGGCTGTCAACCCGGTTGCTGGCGCTGCGGAAGTGCGCATGCTCGGTGGCCGTCCGCGCGTCCCAGACCCGCACCCCGCCATCCTGGCCGCCTGCCGCGATCCAGTGCCCGTCCGCGCTGTAGGCCACCGCGCTCACCGGGCTGCCCAGGCCGGAGAGGGTGCTCAACGGTCGGAGCGCGGACGCGCTGGCCGGCTCGATCGGCACGCTGCCGGCGCGCGGCGCCTCGGCCACCAGCGCCGGCGTCGGATCCGGCGTGGCTGTGGGCGGGTCGGGGGTCGGGAACACCGGCGCGTCTGCCGTCGCGGTCGAGCCAAAGCCGTACGGCTCGATAATATACTGCACCTCAGGGTTCAGAATGTACGTATCCAGCACCCAATAGCCGAACCCCACCAGCGGGATCAGCAGCGCCACCAGCACGCCCAGCAGCCGCCAGTTGATCGCGCTGACTTCTTTCTCGCCTGTCGTGACTTTCTGCTTACGCCTCATCGTCCAATCTCACCGCTCTGCGCGGCTCCATGCTGGCGTGTTCCGGGCGTCGCTCAGCCACCCAGCGCGGCCTTGATGTTCTCCGCGATATCGCGCGTGATGCCCGGCACCGCGGTCAGTTCCTCGATGCTGGCCGCTCGAATCGCCTCGATGTCCCGGTCGAACGCCTTGAGCAGCGCCTTGCGCCGTGCCGGGCCGATGCCCGGCACGGCTTCAAGCTGGCTCGCCAGGCCGGTCTTGCGGCGGCGCACGCGGTGGCTGGTGATCGCGAAGCGATGCGCCTCGTCGCGCACGCGCTGCACCAGGAACAGCCCTTCGCTGCGGCGCGGCAGGATGACCGGCTTTTCGCGGCCCGGCAGGTAGATTTCTTCAAACTGCTTGGCGAGCGCGCACACCGGCACGCGCCCGAACAGCCCCGCCGCCTGGAGCACTTCAACCGCGACGTTGAGCTGCCCCTTGCCGCCATCCACCATCAGCAGATCGGGCAGCAGGCGCCAGGTTTCGGCCTGGTCTTTTTTGCCCGGCGCGTTGACCGCCGGCTCGTCGAGCGCCTCGCGCCAGCGCCGGAAGCGGCGCGTCAGCGCCTCACGCATCGACTGGTAATCGTCCGAGCCGGCATGCGCCACCGTCTGGATGTTGAAGCGGCGGTATTCGCTCTTGCGTGGGACGCCCTGCACGAACACCACCCGG
>DYEN01000014.1 GCA_020725705.1 Anaerolinea sp. | reverse complement strand
CGGCGGCACGGGAATGATGAGGTCGGCGCCGCTCCGTCCGGTGCGGTTGCTGGGGCCGCCCGGCTGGCCGCTCTCGGCCTCGAAGTACTTTTGCTGAGCGAAGGCTTGCAGCGTATTTAGCGTGGGTTCGACGACCAGGTAGACGTCGCCGCCTTTGCCGCCATCGCCGCCGGATGGGCCGCCGCGCGGGACGTACTTTTCGCGCCGGAAGTGCACGATACCGTTGCCGCCGTCGCCGCTCTTGACCCGGATTCTTGCTTCGTCGTATGCCATAGCGCGGGAGTCTAGCGCGTGGGTGAAGGGGCGTCAACCGACACGCCGCGGGTTACATCTGCAAGCATTGCAGATGTCGATCAGTGATCGCGCTCGACGACCTGACGCGCCAGGTCACGCAGGGCATCGACTGCGCCGGAGCCGGGCAGGGTATCGAGATGCCCGACGGCCTGGGTGGCGAACTCGGTAGCTTTCTCGCGCCCTTTGGCGACAGCTTCTTCGATGGTGTGTCCGCTGAGGATCGCCTGCTGGATCGCCTGGCGTGAAATGTCGTTTTCGGCCTCGACCGCGGGGGCGGGCACGCCGGCGGCGTCGCCCCTGCTGCGCTGGATGGCAACCGCGATGCCGCGCCCCTGGGCGATATCCATCCCCGTATTCTTGCCAAGCTGCGCGCTGTCTGCGACGAGATCCAGCACGTCGTCGATGATCTGGAAGGCGATGCCCAGGTTGAAGGCGTACTGGCTGAGCGCCTGGACCCAGAAGCGGGGTGGATCGGCGGCGGTGGCGCCCAGTTCGGCAGCGGCCACGAACAGCGCCGCGGTTTTGCGGGCGATGATCTCGAAATAGGTCGCCGTGTCAAAGGTGCCTTCGCGGGCGGCCTGAATCTGCATGGTTTCGCCCTCGACCAGCGCGGTCGAAGCGCGCGCCAGAATGCGGTTCAGCTCGGTGGAGTAGGGCGCCATCAGCTCGTACGTGCGGGTAAAGAGGTAATCGCCGGTCAGCAGGGCGAAGGTCCCACCCCAGCGCGAGTTGACCGTCTCGCGACCACGCCGCAGTGTCCCGTGATCGTTGATGTCATCGTGGACGAGCGTCGCGGTATGGATGATCTCGACGGCGGCGGCCAGCGGGATCGCCGTCTCAAAATCGGTGCCGCCAGCGGCGCTGTACGCGAGCAGTAGCAGCCGGGGCCGGATGCGCTTGCCCCCGGCGCCAAGGATGTGCTGGCTGGTTTCGCGCAGCAGGGGCACGGAGCTATCGGCAATCGAAAGCAGCAAGTCGTCGACCCGCTGAAGGGCCTCGCCTACTTCCATGCCGCAACCTCCCCGGAATATTGCACCGCCGATCGATCATCCATGGGCGCACCCGCACCGTTTGTGTCTTTTAGAACTTTCTAAATGGATTATAACCTCGCGAGCCGCTGCCCGCCATGTTTGGGGATCGCTCGTGGCTCACTCGAAATCCACCCGGTGAATCTCGCTGACGTCGGGCTGCTGCTGGGCCTGTTCGATAATTGTTGTCAGCAGCAGGCGTGCCAGCCCAAAGAAGTCATGAAGCTGCGCCAGCCGGGAGCGGTAGAACTCGGCCAGCTCGCGCTCTTCGTCGGTCATGGTTGGCAGGGCCGTTTCCAGCATGGCGGCGTTCTTCTGCAGGACGCTCAACGCCTGGTTAACATCGCGCAGCTCGCGGCTGGACAGCACATTGGTTAAGATGCGCCAGAAGTCGCTCTCGGCG
>DYEN01000178.1 GCA_020725705.1 Anaerolinea sp. | reverse complement strand
GCGCAGTTGCGTCACGACTACGCTCAGTTTACCCGCAGGGGCGCAGAAGTGATCGTCATCGGTCCCGACGACGAAACTGCTTTCCGTGCCTTCTGGCAGAAGCATGGGCTGCCGATGATCGGGCTGGCTGACCCCGAGCACCACGTGGCCGCTCGGTACGGCCAGCGCGTCAGGCTGTTGAAGTTCGGGCGGCTGCCGACTGTGATCATTGTGGACCGCGAGGGGCGAATGCACTTCCGGCACGACGGCAGCGGAATGCACGATATTCCCCCCAACTCGAAGCTGCTCGCCCTGCTGGATGCCCTGAACGAGCACACAGACTCGCCGGGCTAGGTCTTGCTTACTGTGCGGCGAGCGTGCTGTGCTGCACGCTGCCATGCTCTGCCGGTGTGGGCGGTTTTTCCCCGACGCGCTCGCCTGTACCCTATTTGACAACGCTCGCCTTTCGGCGCTACATTTAGGTCGGTTGCCCCCAGGGCGAGCGGCATAGAGGCTCGATCCGGCGGCGAGACCGGATCCCCCGAATGAGGAGAACTTATGCGTGAAATCACTGTAGCGACCGTGCAGATGAAACCGGCTTTGGGCGAGGTCGAGGATAATCTGGTGAAGATGTCTGACTTCGTGTCCAAGATCGCCTCTCAGCAGAAGGTCGATCTGATCGTCTTCCCGGAGCTGGTCACAAGCGGATATGAGCTGGGTGTGCGGTTCACAGAGATGGCGCAACGAGTCCCCGGCCCGACGGTGAACCTGATGGCTCAGCGCGCCGCGGATTTTGGGGTGTACATCGCGTTCGGCATGGTCATGAAGGAGCGCGTGGAAAGCATCCTGTTCAACACGGCGGTGCTGGTGGGGCCGGACGGCGAGCTGGTGGGGACTTATAACAAGGTGCACCTGCACGGGGAAGAGCGGATGGCGTTCCGCGAAGGGTTTCGCCTGCCGGTGTTCGAGACTGATATCGGGCAGATCGGCCTGATGTTGGGGTGGGATCTGGCCTTTCCTGAGGTGGCGCGCTCGATGACGCTCGAAGGGGCGGAGCTGCTGTGCGTGCTGGCGAATTGGGAGACGTCAGAGATCGACGAGTGGCGCACCTATATCAAGGCGCGCGCCTACGAAAACGCGGTGTTTGTTGCCGCCGCCAACCGGATCGGCGAGGATGTGACGCTCAACTTCGGCGGCGAGAGCATGATTGTCGGGCCGCGTGGCAAAGTGCATGCCAGCCTGGCCGACGAGAAAGACGCGGACTCCGGCGCGCCGCGCGAGGGCTACGCGGTGGCGCGGATCGACCTCGATGAGATTCGCAAATGCCGAGAAGAGCACCAGACTCTGCAAACCCGGCAGCCGACAGCCTACCGGGCGCTGGTGAAGAAGTACTGATTCGGGCAGGCGGATGAATACCGACCCGGGCCGTGAAGACCAGCAGGCGGACTACGTCGGAGCGCCAACCGAATATGCGGACGCGGCTGAAGTGCCCCGGTGGGTGCAGGCGGTGGTAAAGGCGGCTGCATTTCTGCCGGGTATGCTGACCGCGTTCGGCGTGCTGCAACTTGTGCTGGTGGTGCTGGCAGTCCTGGTGGCGTGCCTGATCGCCGCGCTGATTGTGATGCTGTAGGCGTTCTGCCGGCTGAGACTGACCCGCCCGGCGCTGCTCAGACGCCGGGCGGCTTTTTGGCGGGCGTGCATGAGGAGAGGACTCCGGTGAAATGGATCGACTTGCGCAGTGATACGGTCACCTGGCCGACCGACGAGATGCGGCGCGCGATGGCCGAGGCCGAAGTCGGCGATGACGTCTTCGGCGACGACCCGACGGTGAACCGGCTCGAACAGGTCGCAGCGGAGCGTCTGGGCAAGGAAGCCGGGTTGTTTGTCGCCAGCGGTACGATGGGCAACCTCGTCGCCATGCTCGCCCACTGCGGGCGGGGCGATGAGGTCATTCTGGGCGATCAGGCGCACACGTTCGTCTACGAGGCGGGCGGGATCAGTGCCCTGGGCGGCATACACCCACATCCCGTCCCGGTGCTGCCCGATGGGACGCTGCCGCTCGATGCCATCCGGGCGGCGATCCGTCCGCTGGGAAACACGCATTTCCCGCCCACACGCCTGATCGCGCTGGAGAATACGCAGGGTACAGTTGGCGGGATCCCGCTCTCTAAAGCATACACGGACAGCGTGGGCGCGCTGGCGCGTGAGCACGGTCTGTCTTTGCACATCGACGGCGCGCGCATTTTCAACGCAGCCACGGCCCTGGGGGTGGACGTCGCGGCGCTGGTTGAGGCGGCGGACAGCGTGACGTTCTGCCTGTCAAAAGGGTTGTGCGCCCCGGTTGGATCGGTGCTGGTTGGGTCGCGAGAGTTTATCGAGCGGGCGCGGCGGATGCGGAAGATCGTTGGCGGCGGCATGCGTCAGGCCGGTGTGCTGGCGGCAGCCGGGCTGGTGGCGCTGGAGCACATGACCGACCGGCTGCATGAAGATCACGAGAATGCTCGACTGCTGGCCGAAGGGCTGGCGGAGATGCCGCAGATCGAGATCAACCTGGAGTCGGTGCAGACCAATATGGTATTCTTCGGCTTGAAGGACGACGTTCCGCTCAGCGCGCCGCAGTTGAGCGAGCGCCTGAAAGCGCACAACATCCTGCTGCTGCCGTTGAACGCGCGCCGCTTCCGCGCCGTGACGCATTACTGGATTCGCCCTGAAGACGTGATCTGGGTGCTGGCTTCGCTGCAAAAGGAGTTAGCGTGAAACCGCCTTTGCGCGACGCGGACGAACACCCCGAAGAACCCATCCGACCGCAGCCGATGATGCCGCTGGATCGCCGTCGCCTGCGCGTGGGACACCCGCCCCAGGCGGTCCCCATGCATCGGTCCGACGCCGAGCCGTGGCCTGATGAGCCGGATGACGGCCCGCCACGCAGCCGGCGCCAGGATGTCGACCCGATCTTCGGGTACGTGATGGCGATGGCGCTCAGCATCGGACTGACGCCGATCCCGGCTAACACCCGCTACGTGTTGCTGTGGGCGGCGCTGGCGCTGATGGGTGGGATGGCGTTCGTGCTTGGCAGCGGCATTCGCCTGAAAGTCACCGATCCCGGCGATCTGGTTTGGGGATTCGGCCTGGGGCTGCTGGCCGGCGGTGGTCTGATGCTGGTCGGCTGGGACACGCTGGCCGTCACGGCCGAGCGGCTTTTCGCCATGGGGCAGGAAGACAGCGCCCTGCTGGAAACGTGGATCTTTCAGGCGACGGCATTCGTTATGCCGCTGTCGGAGACGATGTTCTTCCGGGGGGCGATGCAGCGCGTCCACAGCATGCTGACGGTGGCGCTGCTGGCGAGCGCTTGGTCGATCCTGATGTTCTTCCCGAATCTCAGCCTGGGCGAGGCGCCGGTTGTCGGCTTTGTGATCGGCACGGCGCTGGTGGTGCTGAACTTCCTCTATAGCTACGTTAACTACCGGCATGGGTTGGCGGCCAGCTACCTGTGCCAGGTGGTTGCCGGGACGCTGCTTCTGCTCGTTCCCAGGCTTCTCGCCGGCTGAGCTAAGCGCATCGCAGGGCGTGCAGCCAGGGCAGAATGACCCTCCCAACCCGATTCCGCCAGCGGTAATAGTGCGTGGCGGCGGCTCGCTCAAACCACTGATGCGGGTGAACGGTGAGATATACGCTCACATCGGGGCGGGCGAGGCACGCGCTGACCTCGGTCAAGGCGCTCGGCTTGCCACCGGGGCCGGGTGGCGCGCTATCATGACGAGTCCAGCGCCAGCCGGCGTCCGAGAAATAGCGCAGCCGCGCGAAATCGACGCTGAAGACGGCGTCGCCGGCCAGTCCGGTCTGAGCGATCAGGCCCGGATCGCAGCGCACCAGATCGAGGTTTCCGGCATAGCCCGGCGCCAGCGGCGGCGTGCCATGCGCAGCGACCGTCTCGACCGTCACACCGCTCCGGCGCAGGTCGTCGATGTCCTGCTGAAACATGGCGCGCGCGGCGGAAAAATCCCCCAGGCAGCGGTCAAGCGTTTCGTAGTGATAGCCGATCTCATGGCCGAGCGCGGCCACTGCTGTGATTGCCGCGTGATCGAAACCGGCGGCGTGGCGGCGGAAATAGAAGGTTCCGCGCAGGCCGTGCCGGGCAAGGATCGACGCCAGCCGGACGGCATGTTGCGAGCGGTAGTCGACATCGAAACGGAAGATCACAACAGGCGGCTGTGGCCGCGCGCGCAGGTAGTCCGCGACGCCGAAGACCGGGAGATGCGCGGCCCTGCGGCAGAGGTCTTGAAAGGCGGCGACAGTGAACTCGACCGGCATGGCGAGTCAGGTTAGCGGCTGCCAGATGCGGAGACCTTCCAGGCGGCAGGTTGCGGGCACGGTGCGTGCTGCGCAGAAGAACGCGATCCCGCCCTCGCTGAAGGTCTGATCGCGAAAGGTCAGCAGAGGCGCGTCGTTGATCAGGAGGTCATGATGGCCTCCCGGCCCGATCTCGACCGCCAGACGGTTAATGGCCGTGCCCGTATTAATGGCGGGGTGCATCTGCCAGTCCTGAATCACGCGCTGCACCCGGTTGTTCTGCACCACAGCCACCCGGTACTCGCCCCGGTTCGAGAGGCCGACGTAGAGAAAGTTGTAGTCGTCCTGGTAGTGCAACCACAGCCCAAGCTGTGTGTCGTTCGGATTGCCTTCGGTCAGGCGGATCTCCGCCTCGATCAGGCCGCGCCGGATACGCACCCCGGCCAGCGATCCCCACGATTGCGCTGTAGGTGGGCGGGTGGCCTCCAGCAGGCGAATCTGGTAGGCGCCGCCCGCGATCTCGTTGATGTACGCGCGGGTGCGGCTGAGATACCAGCGTTCTGCGCTGGCCGGGTCGTCGAACGTCTCTTCCAGAACAAGAGAATACACGCCGGGCGCCGGTTCGGTGGCCGGCTGGGCGGGCGGAGCATCGCCGGCAGGCTGAGTGCTGTCCGCAGGTTGGGTGCTGTCTGCCGCAGCGAGATAGTCCACATCGAAGACCGCCGACAGCGATCCGTCGCCCGCGCTCATGGTGCTTACGTCGCGATCCCACCCCTCGGCTCGCTCGATGACCGCCATCGCCTGCCCGACCACTTCCATCTCGGCGAACCAGGCGTACAGGCTGCCGTCCGAGGCGCACACGGCGCCGGCGAGGGGATCGTCGGTCGGCTCGCCGGAGTTTAGCCAGGCGCGAAAGCTCAGCGCCAGCGAGGTTGCCAGCGCGTCCCAGCCCTGCGTCTCGGCGGCGGTGGTGCCGCTCAGGTGATAGGCGACCGTCCACAGGGCGACATATGACGTTGTGTCGCTGACGCCGACTTCGATGGGGTAGTCGGACAGATCGAACCGATCGACGCTTTCGCCGCGCCGGTTGGCCGGATAGAGCAGGTAGCTGTAGGTTCCTTGCGGATCGACAAGCGCGACAAAGACCTGGACGGGCGCATCTGACGGGCGGAACTCCAGCGCAAGCGCCGGGATGATGATGCGCAGCCGGTTGCCCGATGCGGTGGTGCCGGTGACCTGCAGCGTTTCACTGGCGGGTGTCGGGAACGGTGTCCGATCGGATTCGGGGCGCGTAGTCTGATCGACGATGGAGACGGGTTCGCAGGCCACAATCAGCAGGATGGCCGTCGCACCGCATATCACAGCACGAACCAGGCGGGAAATCCTTACCATCGTGCGGGCACCGGTGTTCATCGTCTGCTCACAACCGCTGGTGCTTGCGCCCGAAATAGCCGCTGATCCAGCGCAGAGCCTCGAGCGCGGTGTGCGGCTGGCGCTGGCCGGTGTCGAGCTGGTGCCCGATGCCGGTCTGGGCCAGCACCCGGTCGTTGGCGTGGTCGGCCATCAGGCTGATCACGTTGGCGAGCTGCTGGCAGGCCTGAGCGAAGCTGTCTCGCAGACGGCGCTGATTGTACAGCGACAGCGTGTTCCACAAGCTGTCTAGCTCCGCTGCCAGCGCCTCGGGGGTGACCGCCTCGTTCCCGTCGCGGAAGGCAGTCTGCAGGTTGTGCAGCAGGCGGGTGACGGCGGTCGTCTCGCGCAGAAACATGGCGGCTGAGCGAGTGCGAAAGAGATGGGCCATTTCTTCCTGCTGGAGCGACAAGGGCAGTTGGACGTGTTGCGCGAAGTGCCCCCCCATGAAGCGCAGCAGATCGACGCCGCTGCGCGGCGCAAGGGAGCCTTCGACAAGCTGCTGCTCGGCGGGCTGTCGTGGCGCGCCACGAGACCGCGTGCGGCCCATATCGTACACCTGGAACGCCAGCGAAAACGTGTTGGCCGAGACCTGCTCGCGTTCGGCGTCGGACAGATTTCCGGTCATCTGGTCGAAATCGCGCCGCAGCCGGTGCAGTGGGGGATGTACCTTGTCCGCGTGATAAGTCGAAGCAAGGTCGACGAACAGCGCGGCGCCGACCACTACGCTATCGATGAACTCGAGCAAGGTCTGGTCGCCCATAGCGCGGCGCAGCAGGTGCGTGGCGCGCAGGCTGTGTACCGGCTCCGGACCGATCTCGCGCTCCAGATAGCGCAGCACGCGCGGGATCTCGGCCTGTGGAAGGCCACGCACATAACGGCGGAGCAGCTCAAGCGCTGCCTGAGACATCCCCGCGTTCCACGTGATCGACGGCCACATGCGGGCGATCAGCGCGGCGCTGTCGCTGCCCTGCGCCAGGGCTTCCTGCGTCAAGGCGGCGCCGACTCGCAGCGCGTTCAGCCCGTTCTGCGCGCGGACATGGTAGCTGAGAAGCTGGAGCGCACCCTCTACGCCGATGGTGCGCATTAGCGTGGAATGGTTGAAGAGCATCGTCGTCAGGCGCTGTGCGGCGTAGTCGAGTTCCTCGCTCCATTGGCTGCCGCGGAGCGCCCCGAGGAATATCGCGGCACGCGGTTCGGACCTGAGCCGGCTGCCTTCCAGATGCTCAAGCGCCGCGACGAGGGTGTTGGCCGGCAGCATAACAGACTGAAACACATCCGCTGCCAGACGCGCAAAATCGGGCAAGCGCTCGGCACTGAGGTACTGCGTCTGCAGGTGCTCAAGGACTGCAATCGCGCGGTCATGCTGACCTGTCTGAAGCAAGAGTTCCGGCAGCACACGGTAGTGCGCCGGCGACAGGTTCATGAGCTGCTCGGTGCCGGTGAAATAGCGTGTGATATGCTCGACCAGATTCCGCTGAGAACCGCGAGCAGTTCGCGCAAGAGTCAGCACAGCACCCAGGCACGGCGCCTCGATCAACTCCGGACGGTGCAGGTAGGTGGCCCATTCGACCAGGCGTGCGACAATGAGCGCGCTGTCCTCGCCGAACGGGCGCCCGGCGCGCTCAAGCACACCGGGTGGCACGGATTCGCGCGGGCGAGGTTGCAGATAGGCGAGCGCTGCCCGGAACTCGTCGGGCAGGCGCGCGGTCATGACGGCATCCTTAAGCATGTTTTGGAACCCGGCCGCCGGTAACGTTTCTGCCCCAAGGATGAGCAGCAGCCGTGCCAGTTGGGCGTCGTCTCGCGCGGCAGGCTGCGCCAAGCGGATCAGACGGGGCATCACCTGCTCGATCTGGAGCGCAGGATGCGCCTTGAGCAGTCCGGCAAGGAACTCGCGCACCGGCTGGCTATCTCCATTGCGCACCAGTGCTTCCAGGTGCCGTTCGGCGGCTTCGTGCAGGATGACGTGCCACTGAAGGGCTACCGCTTCGGGAATTCGCAGCAGCCAGCGTGCCACCATGGCGTAGACCAGCCCGCTGTGGCCATGGCAGATCGCATTGTAAAGTTGGTCACCGACTGCCGCCGCGATGTCCGGATGGGTGATGGCGGCCATAGGAATGACATCCGCCGAGTCGGGTTCGTTCAAGGCCAGGGCAAACGCCAGCACATGCCGCGCGTAGGCGAGCCGCATCTCGCTCGGCAGGGTGGGATCTTCGCGCAGAATCGAGGCAACCAGTGCCCGGTCGGCAGGCTGCCCGTTGCGCACGGTCCGGTCCGTAGCCGCGCGCCGCGCTACCCACGCCAGCACCCCGCCGAGCCGCTCGCGCTGCATGGCACGCCAGAGGGTTGTGCGCGCGAGCTGCTCGGTCTGATCGACGACCAAAGATGGATCCAGGCGAAGCTGCGAAATGATATAGCGGCTATATGGGTCGTCGGGCGGCTGGGTAACAAACACGCCGCGCCCCCAGTCATAGATCAGGTGCCTGGCTGGCTTTGCGGGTCCGCTGGTGAACTTGAGTTGGGCAAGCGAGGCTGCCGGGTCGCTGACATGCGTGGCAAAGGTGATGCCCGTCCGTGCAGGGACCGGAAGCAGGCTCAGCAGCCCCTGCACGAATTGCAGCCGCATCGTAAACGAGCGCGGGCTATTCACGATTGCCAGCGGCCACCCCTGAACCAGCCCGGCCAGAATCCCTTCGACGGTCTGCAACGAGTCCTGGCAGAAGGTCAGCAGGTCGAGCAGGGCCTCGATCTGTTCTTCGCGGCCAGGGGGGTGAACGCGGCGCAGTTCAAAGGGCGGCAGCGTCGCCTGGCCGGCGGAGAAGGCCGGCATCGGGGCCAAACCGAGCGCCTGGAACGCCTGGACATTTCCCCCCAGGCGCCGCAGGACTTCGACCGGGACCAGCACATATAGCACCTGCGGGAAACCCGCGTCGCTGTACTGTGCTTTGGCGAGTACAAAATTGGACGTGTTGCTTTGTAGCAAGGCAAGCGCGCCGGGCATATCTGGGCCGGCTTCTTGCGGGGTGGGGGGCAGCAATTGGCCGACGCGCAAGCACTCGGACACCTGGGAGGGGGTCAGGTTAGCGGTGCGCGCGATCACGCCAGGGGTCGGCGAAAGCCGCTCCGTACCATCGACCAGCACGCCGTAATAAAATCGCTCCAGAGGATACGCTTGTGATTCGGTCACACTCTGCTGCCCAGTCGTTTGCGCGAAACCGATTGGTCCCCGGCAGTGAAGCCTGATCGTGTATTGTACTGAAATCTGGGACGGCTGCTAAGCGCCGGTCATGGGCGGGGTGTGGCGGAGGTAATTCTGCAGGGCGGCAACAGCGCGGGCACGCATGGAGATCTGCATCTTGACTTCGCGCGGCATTTCCCCGTAAGTCATGGTCATCGAAGCGGGCTGGAAGATGCTGTCCCACCCAAAGCCGTGCTCGCCGCGCGGCGCATGTGTGATGACACCCTCAACGCTGCCGGAGAACAGGCGCGCCTCGACCCCGTCGAACAGGCACAGGACCACGGTTGCCCGCGCGCGGCGGTCCGGCCAGGGATCGAGCTGGCGACACAACCCCTCTTCGCCGACAGCCGCCAGCACCCATTTGATCAGTGCGCCAGGGTAGCCATTCCAGGCGTGAAGTGCCAGGCCTGTATCCTCGACCAGGGCGGTTCGCCCGTCCAGGTGCTCGTAGGCCAGCCGCGCCTTATGCTCGGCGACGACGGCGGGATCCAGCGACTGGATTTCGGGCAGATCGAGCGCCACACGCTCGACGGTGTAGCCGACCGTGCGCAGCCCATCCTCGATCTCGCGTCGCTTTTCTTCGTTTGAGGACACAAAGTAGAGTGTGCGTTCGGGCATCAGAACCGGCTCTTTTCCTGACAACAAGCGCCATACACGAGCGTCACTGAGTTCGGCACCTGGCCGGCGCCGAATGTGATGCTGATCATTGTCCCGTTTTCGCCGGACGTTCGGTACAAGCCGCCTGACAGCGCTTCGTTCCTTCGGTATGATGAAGGCAAATAGGCTTACCTTGAGAAATTGGGAGTGCCCCTATGCAGACGACCAGCCCGGATATGTTGAAGGCGGCCCGCACTCTGCTGGCCGAGATGGTCTATACGCCGCCTGTGGTCGAGCGCGGCTATGCCAACCAGACTCTCTACATCAATCTATCCAATAACACCATTGCCAGCAAGCCGGTCACGCAGCAGATGAAGGACCTGTTTACCGGCGGGCGCGGTTTCGCGCTGTGGCTGCTGTGGAACGCCGTCGGCCCCGATACCCGCTGGGATGACCCCGAAAACGAATTGGTGATCGCCGGCGGGCCGATCGGGGGTATCACGGCGTATCCCGGCTCCGGCAAGTCGACCGTCGTCACCGTGTCGCCGCTGACGCAATCGGTGATCGACAGCAACGCCGGGGGCTATTTCGGCCCCTACCTGAAGTTTTCGGGGTGGGATGCGCTGGAGATCCAGGGCATCGCCGAGCAGGACGTGATCATCGTGATCGATGGTGATGCTGGCCGTGTTACGGTCGAGGCCGCTCCGTTGGAACCGCTTGACTCGCACTTGCTGGCCGCCCAGCTTACTGAGATGTACGCGACCGACGAGCGCGACCGCAAGAGCGTCTCGGTCGTATCGGCAGGGCAGGCCGCCGAGCATTCGCGCTACGCGAGTCTGAACCTGAGCTGGTACGACGTGCGCCGCAAGCAGGTGCGCTTCAAGCAGGCCGGGCGTGGCGGATCGGGCCGTGTGCTGCGCCACAAGCGCATCAAAGCGATCGTGGTGCGCTATAGCCAGATGACCGGCGAGAGCAACAACCCGGCCAACATGGAGTTGATCCGCCGGGCGGGGCGGCGCATTAACAAGGAAATCGCCGAACTGGACAGCAAGCAGAACAACATGCGCAAGATCGGCACCGGCCATCTGCCGCCGATCATGGATCACTTCGATCTGCTGCCCGTGCACAATTACCGCTATGGGACGCACCCGGACGCATCCAACCTTGACTCCAGCGTGTGGCTGAAGCTGTTTACGCAGGGCGTTCCGGACGGATGCTGGTACGGGTGCACGCTGTCCTGCGCGCACGGAGTCGATCACTTTCACCTGCAAACCGGGCCGTACAAGGGCGAGGTTGTGCTGGTGGACGGCCCCGAATACGAAACCATCGCGGGCGTGGGGTCGAACATTGGCATTTTCGATCCCCTGGCCGTGATCGAGATGAACTTCTACTGCGACACGTACGGAGTCGACACGATCTCGTTCGCGAACTCGGTTGCCTTTGCGATGGAGTGCTATGAGGCCGGAATCATCAACAAGGAGATCACCGGCGGGCTGGAGCTGGTTTGGGGGAATGCCAGGGCGGTGCTGGAGTTGCTGCACCAGCTTGCCCGCGGAGAAGGCTTCGGCCACCTGGTCGGGCAGGGCGTGCGCTTTTTGAAGCAGCTCTTCGTCCGCGAGTACGGCGCCGACCCGCAGTTTGTGCAGGACATCGGCATGGAAGTCAAGGGGATGGAGATCTCCGAGTACATGACCAAGGAGTCGCTGGCTCAGCAGGGCGGCTACGGGCTGGCGGTCAAAGGCGCTCAGCACGACGAAGCCTGGCT
>DYEN01000177.1 GCA_020725705.1 Anaerolinea sp. | reverse complement strand
CACGACCGGCTCGCCGTCGTCGGGATGCTTGCCCAGCTCTCTGAGGGGTGTTGTGGCGCGGCGTGAGCGCTTCTCTTGCGACAGCAGCGCCAGCGCGCGATCGAGCGTGATCGTCAGCACGTCGTCGTCTTTGAGCGAGCGGTATGTTCCCTGGTGGCGCACAAATGGGCCGAAGCGCCCGATGCCTGCCTCAATCGGCGCGCCGGTTTCGGGATGCTGGCCGAGCGTGCGTGGCAGGCTGAGCAGGTCCAGCGCCTGCTCGAACGACACCGACTCGGGGCGTGTTCCTTTCGGCAGCGAGACGCGCACCGGTTTGCGGGCGCTGCCCGTGCCGCCGTTCTCGCCGTTTTCGCCCTGCTGGATATACGGCCCATAGGGGCCGACCAGCACGAAGATCGGCTCGCCGGTTTCCGGGTGATAGCCGAGCGGCTGCGGGCCGTTTTCCTTTTGGCGCAGAAGCTGCTCCGCCTGCTGGGTCGTCAGCTCGGCGGGCGCGATTGAGTCGGGCAGCGAGACGCGCACCGTGCTGCCGTTCTGCTCCTGCTCCAGATATGCGCCGTAGCGGCCAATGCGCACGCGGGCGTTCAGCTCGTCGAGCACCAGCGCGTGGATGTCGCGCGGGTTGATGGCTTGCTCCTTGGCCTTGACCTGGCGCTCCAGGCCGCTTTCGCCAAGGAAGAACGCGTTGAGATAGGGCTGGCTGTCCGCGTTGCCCCCGGCGATCTCGTCCAGCACCTGCTCCATCTGCGCGGTGAACTTGGTGTCCACCAGCTCGGGGAAGTGCTGTTCCATCAGCGCGTTGACCGAGAACGCGGTGAAGGTCGGGATAAGCTGCTTGCCGCTCTTGACCACATAGCCGCGCTCCTGGATGGTGCTGATGATGGTGGCGTAAGTGCTGGGGCGGCCAATCCCCTCGCTTTCGAGCGCCTTGACCAGCGTCGCGTCGGTGTAGCGCGGCGGCGGGCTGGTTTCGTGGCCCTGCGGCTCGACCGCCCGGCAATCGAGTACCTGGCCGGTCTTCAGCGGCGGCAAGATCATCTCCTGATCGTCAAGAGCCGCCGCCGGGTCGTCCGCGCCCTCGACGTAGGCGCGGAAGAACCCCGGGAACAGCACGCGCCGCCCGGACGCACGGAACTCTGCGTCGTCCACGGTGATGCTGACGGTGCTCAGGCGCAGGCGCGCGTCGGCCATCTGCGTGGCGATGGCGCGCTTCCAGATCAGGTCGTAGAGTGCGTATTCCTGCCCGGTCAGGCCCAGCTCGTCGGCGGTGGGCATCTTGTGCCCGGCGGGGCGGATTGCCTCGTGAGCCTCCTGCGCGCCTTTGGTCCGCGTGCGGTACTGGCGCGGTGTGGGGTGCAGATAGTCCTCGCCGTACTTGTCGCGCACGCATTGGCGCAGCGCGGCCAGCGCCTGCTTCGAGAGGTGCACCGAGTCGGTGCGCATATAGGTGATCAACCCCTGCTCGTAAAGTTTCTGCGCCACGCTCATCGTCTGCTTGGCGCTCATGCCGAGCTTGCGGTTGGCTTCCTGCTGCAGCGTCGAGGTGGTGAACGGCGGCGCAGGCGAGCGTTCCTGGTCGCGCTCGCTGACCTCGGCCACGCGCCACTCGCCTTTGATCAGGCGGGCGGCCAGCGCTTTGGCGCGTGCTTCGTCCAGCAAAACCACCTTGCGCCCTTTGGGGACGGTTCCCGTCTTGTCGTCGAAGTCTTTGCTGGTCGCCACGCGCACGCCGCCCAGCGTGACCAGCCCGGCGGTGAAGGTCTCCGAACCGGCAGCCAGCGTCGCCTTCAGGTCCCAATATGTGCCGGATTTAAAGTTGCGGCGCTCTTGCTCGCGCAGGACCAGCAGCCGGACCGCCGCCGACTGCACGCGCCCCGCCGATAACCCCGGCGCGATCTTCTTCCACAGCAGCGGCGAGATGGTGTAGCCGACCAGCCGGTCGAGGATACGGCGCGTTTCCTGCGCGGTGACCAGCTTGTTGTCGATGGCGCGGCAGTGCTTGAGCGCGTCCTGAATCGCCTCGCGCGTGATCTCGTGGAAGACCATCCGCTTGACCGGCACTTTTGGCTCGAGCACCTGAACCAGGTGCCAGGCGATGCTTTCGCCCTCGCGGTCCTCGTCCGTCGCCAGGATGACCTCTTCGGCGTCTTTAAGCGCCGCCTTCAGCTCCTTGACGACCGGTTTCTTGTCGCGCGGGATGACGTAGAGCGGCTCGAAGCCTGCCTCGACATTGACGCCCAGCCGCGCCCACTCCTGATCCTTGAGCTTGCTCGGGATCTCGCTGGCCGAGGCGGGCAGATCGCGCACGTGCCCCATGCTGGCCTCGACCCGGTAATCCTTGGGCAAATAGCCACGGATGGTGCGGGCTTTGGTAGGCGATTCAACGATGACTAGCTTGCTCTTGCTCACTGGCATCACCCGTGCTCACTCACATGCGAACCGGTGGGAAAGGTGGAAACGGCCGGACGGGTAGGGGCGCACGCTGGACAATCCCGCGGT
>DYEN01000176.1 GCA_020725705.1 Anaerolinea sp. | reverse complement strand
CTCGACCTCGTCGCCCACGTTCAACAGCTCGCGCGGGTGCTTGACGCGGTGCCAGGCCAGCTCGCTGATGTGGATCAGACCGTCGGCTCCGCCGAGATCGACGAATGCGCCGAAGTCGCGCAGGCCGCTAACCACGCCGCGGCGAACCTCGCCCTCTTGCAGGGTTTCGAGCAAATTGTCCTTGCGGGCGTCGCGCATCTCGCGCTGGGCCTCGCGCTGGCTGAGCACCAGGCGGCGCCGGCGGCGGTTGACCTCGATGATCTTGACCGAGATCGTCTGGCCGACCAGGCCGGACAGATTGTCCTTCCGCTCATCCTCGTTGAGGCCGCGCGCCAGGTCAACCACGTGGCTGGCAGGCACAAACCCGCGCAGCTCGCCAAAGGGTACGATCAGGCCACCCCGGTTGGCGTCGGCCACGACCCCGGTGTAGATTTCCTCGTTGGCCATCATCTCCTCGGCGCGCAGCCAGTCTTCGTTCTGCTTGGCCTTCGTCGCCGAGACGATCATGTTGCCTTCTTCGTCCTCGGTGCGGACGATCATCACCGGGATCTCATCGCCCACTTTGTAATTCATTTCGCCGAGGCGTTCGAGATCACTGCGCGGGACAATCCCGTCGCGCTTCATGCCCAGGTCGACCAGCATCCCCATGCTGTCGATGGCCAGGATAGTGCCTATCGCGATATCCCCGCGCGTCGGCTGCTCGACCGAGAGGGACTCCTCAAGCATCGCGAGAAAGTCCATCTCTTCCGCTGTGTCTGTGTATGCGTCTTGCGTTAGATCGGTCATGGCGTATGTATACTATTCCCCCCAGGGGTTATTTTGTTTGTGACCCTGGCCAGGCAAACAAAAAAACCGGTTCGCCCACGTCACAGAGGGCCGGACCGGTTCAACTGTTTGGATCTCGGGGCGATGCGCCAACGCTTGCGATGTGATCTGGGTTATGATCGGGGACTTGCATAAGCCGAGTCAATCTTCCAGCGATCAAGCGAATTCTGCGCGAGCGCGCCCTCCTTTCCAGAGTCGGCGAGCATTATAGCCTAGCGAAGACTCGCTTGTCAACCATTCGAGAAGATTGGAACAATCGAGGCGGGAAATTTTAAGGTTCGGGGCGTGTGTACGCGGACCGGTGAGGCGGCTGAGCGGCGCGTCGACTGTGTGCGGGCGGCACGCGCCACCGCACCTCCGGCTCCCGACGTGCAGAGCAGGCGTGTGATGCAGGATGCGCGATAAACCGCCGGCCCGACGCGAGGCAGATGGCGCCTAGCGCCCGTCCGTCTCGTCGTCTTCCGTGGTCTCTTCGGCGGCGTCTTCGGCCGTTTCTTCCGTGGTCTCTTCCGCCCGGTCGTCTTCCGGAAGCGCGGCTTGCGGCGCGCCACCTTCGACCTCGTCGCTTTCGGGCTGCTCTTCCGCTGCGCCGGCTTCAGCCCCTGCCTCTGCTTCTTCAGCGGTGTCTATGCCCCAGCGCTGCGTGAACCCGACACGGCGCTGTTCCGGTTCCAGGCGGCTGATGCGCAGTTGAAGCCGGTCGCCCTTCTTGACGTAGCTGTAGGGTTCTTTGAGCGTGCCATCGCCCATCTCGCTCAGGTGGAGCAGCCCTTCCAGGCCGTCATCGAGCGCGATGAACGCCCCGAAGTCGACGACGTTGGTCACCGTTCCCTCGACCAGCATTCCCTCGTGATAACGCTCCAGCGCATCATCCCACGGGTCGGGCAGCAGGCGCTTGCGGCTGAGCGCGATGCGGTTGCGCTCCAGGTCCAGGCTGAGGACGTAAACTTCGATCTCGTCGCCGACCTTCAGCACATCGCGCGGGTGATCGACGCGGTGCCAGGCCAGCTCGCTGACGTGGATCAGGCCGTCGGCGCCGCCCAGGTTGACGAACGCGCCGAAATCGCGCAGGCCGGTGACCGTTCCCTTGACCACGTCGCCCTCGCGCAGCTCGTTGAGCAGGCGCGCTTTTTGCTGGGCGCGCCATTCGCGCTGCGCCTCGCGCTCGGAGAAGATCAGGCGACGCCGATCTTGATCGACCTCGATGACCTTGACGTGCAGCTTCTGTCCGATCAGCTGGTTGAGCGTGTCACGGCGCTCGTTGCCCTGCAGCCCGGCGCCGACCGTCACCATGTGCGATGAAGGGATGAACCCTTCGAGCATGTTCCAACGCACCAGGACACCGCCCCGGTTGTGCCCCGTCACGGTTACCTCGACGACCTCTTCGGTCTCGACCAGCTCGCGCGCCTTGTTCCAGTCGTACTGCTGGAGACCCATGTTGATCGACACGACAAGCTGGCCGTCGCTGTCGCGCGGGTTGAGAACATACACCGGGACTTGCTGCCCCACGCGCAGGGAGTTGCGATATTCGGGGTCGAGCCGCTCCAGATCCTGGGCGGTCACGATGCCATCCTGCTTGGCGCCCATGTCGACGATGATCTCGTTGTCTTCGATCTGCATGATCGTGGCTTCGCGGATCTCGCCTCGCCGCGGGGGCGCATAGTCGAACGTCGCTTCCAGCATTTCGGCGAAGCTCTCGTCGCTGCTCTGCGGCTCCTGGGGTTCTTCATTTTCCGGCTGGTGTTGGTTCTCTAATTCCATAGGATGATCTACCGCCTTGTGTTGGGAGTGGTTGCTCGGATCGCTGGCGAGCACGGTTTCGTCGCGCGCCACGCGGCCCACCTACACTGGCGCGCGAATCCGGATCAGGCGTCGCAATGATCCTCTAATATGGCGTATAACAACTTCAATTCGGAGGTTTCTTGCCACGTCTTAACCCGTATGCGAACACTATAAGTATAGCTTGACCGTGACGCTGAAAGCAAGGGACTCTATGGCTATTCTGACATGCCGGCCTGTGAGAACGGCCCAGGGGAAGCGTGCGGCGGACGGCTGTCCCTGCGCCGGCGCGGTAGGATAGGGGAGGGAATGCGGGCGGCACACCCGGTGGGAACCCTTTGGCGCGTGGGCGTGACTAATGGGGTGAAGGAGCGTGAGGAGGCAGCTTGGCCGGCCAGCCCTGGTGGAAGCAACCCCACCCACACGAGACGGACCTGAGACTCATCGAGCGGATCGCGCGCGGCGACGCGGCGGCGCTTGAGGCGCTTTACGCGCGGCACGGGCACTCGCTGTTAGCGTACCTGATCGGCCAGGTGAGCGACCGGCAGCTTGCGGAAGAAATTCTGCAAGACGTCATGCTCGCCGTGTGGCGGGGAGCCGCCCGCTTCCGGGGCGAGAGCGCGGTCACGACCTGGCTGCTGGCGATCGCCCGGCGCAAGGCAATCACCGCCCGCCAGCGCCGCCCCCCGCCGGAGCAGGCGCTCGACGAGCAGACTGCCGCCGACGACAGCGGTCCACCGGAAGTGCTCGAGCACCGGTCAGACCGGGCTGCCGTGCGGGCAGCGCTGCGCGCCCTGCCGGACGACCAGCGCGAGACGCTGGAACTGGTCTTCTTCCATGGGTTGACCGGTCCGCAGGCCGCCGAAGTGATGGGCGTGGCGCCGGGGACGGTCAAGAGCCGCTTGCACCGGGCGAAAGCCATGCTCGAACGTATGCTGCGTTTGCGGGAGAACGCCGATGCATGAGATCTGGCTGGATCAGCTTCCGTACTATGTCGCCGGGACGCTGAACCCGGCGGACCGCGCCGCGCTGGAGACACACCTGCGCGAGTGCGAGACGTGCCGTGCTTCGCTGCAACGCTGGGAGGCGATCGCGGGCGTGGTGCGCGAGGATGCTGCCAGCCGGGTCGAGGCGCTGCCACCGCTGCGCCTGACGGGCGTCTTCTCCGGCAACGGGCGCCTCTCAGACGCTCCTTCGCACATCGGAATGGCACGCTCATCCGAATCGACGGAGGATTCCCCCATGACGGTTCACGTCCCACCGATCGCAAGTCCTCGTCCTGCGCCGCAAGGCCGTTCCGTGCTGACCCTGGCGGCAGCGGTGCTGCTGGTTGTCCTGTTCGGAGCCGTGGCAATTCTGCTGGCGGGGCGGCTGGACGGCGCCGACGCGCCCGGCGCAAGCGAGCCGGGCGGTGAACAGCCCGCCGGTCTGGGTATTCAGGCCGACACGCCGACACCGCTCCCCCAGGCCACGCCCGCAGCGACGGGGACGGCCGGCCCGGACCTGCCGGCTGCCGGTGCCTCTGAGGCGCTCGACGTAACGCCGACCGCGACGCCGATCCCGGCTGTGCAGGGCGGGGTCGCGCTCCCGCCGACTGTACTGCCGCTCACGCCGAGGCTGAGCACATCTACCACTTCGATCACCTCGGTGCCGCTGGACCTGGGCCTGCCGCTGCGCGCCGAGATCGAGGGCGTGCGCTTCGAGGCGCAGACGTGGAACAACAGCGGCCCCGCCGCGCTGTCGATGGCGCTGAGCGCGCTGGGCTGGGAAGGCGATCAGGCCGAGGCGGCGGCGTGGCTGCGCGCTAATGCCGACGACCGCAGCGTGATGCTGTGGGAGATGGTGCTCTATGTCGAGCAAGAGACGGAGTACGGCGCGCTGTACCGCGTGGGCGGCGTCCCTGCGCTGCTCAAACGGCTGGTGGCGTACGGTTTCCCGGCCGTGATTCCGGTCGGCTTCGAGGCGGAAGACGGAGAATGGTACGGGCATCACTGGCTGGTGGCGGGCTACGACGACGAGGCGCAGGCGTTCCTGGTGTACGACAGCTACCTGGGCGCCGGCGGGGACGGCCCGCGCGAGGTGTCGTATAACGAGTTGGACGCGGCCTGGCGGCAGTTCAACCGGGCGTTTCTGATCGTCTACCGGCCTGAGGATCGCGCCGAGGCGCTCGACGAGCTGGTCTATTACGCCGACCGCGAATACCTTCGCGTGCTTGCGCCCTCGGTGGCGGACGGCTACCGGATGCAGCACCCGGACGATCCCTGGGCCTGGTTTAACCTTGGCGCGGCGTGGGCGGATCTGGGCGATTATGGCACCGCGGCAGCGGCTTTCGACAAGGCGTTCGAGATGGGGCTGCCTTGGCGGACGCTGTGGTATCGCCCGGAGCCCTACGCGGCGTACTACGGGGCGGGGCGCCTGAGCGATGTGATCCGGCTGGCGGACGAGCAAAGCCAGGCCGGGTTCTTCGAGGAAGCGGTATACTGGCGCGGGATGGTCTACTCCACGCAGGGACTTCCCGACCTGGCGCGGCGCGAGTTTCAGAAGGTGCTCGATGCCAACTCGAACTATCTGCCCGCGCAGGCCGCGCTGCTTGAGCTAACCCTGGCCGAGCTGGATGTGCCGGTCTTTCCGGCGGGGCGCTCCACCACCGCGCTGAACCCGGCCCAGTATTCGATCGTCGAATCACAGGCTGTACCGCCGACGCCGGTCATGCGCATGGAACTCGCCGTGCCGCCGCTGCCGGTCACGCTCGACCCTGCCATGCTTAGCCCAAGCGCAGTCATCACGATTGAGGCTGCCCCGCTGACGCCTTCGATCATCCCCGCGACGTCGACGCCGATCCCTTCTCAATAAGCTAAAAGCAGCACCAAAGCAGCGAAGGACGGCGATACAGCAGCAGGAAAGCGACTGAAAGGGAGTGGGGAATAGGGAGTGGGACAGCTCCCTGCTCCCGACTCCCTGCTTTTCCCACCCCCTGCTTTTTTTTGCTGTTCTTCGCTGCTCTTTGCTGTTCTT
>DYEN01000175.1 GCA_020725705.1 Anaerolinea sp. | reverse complement strand
GCGCGCTCAGGATGCGGCGCCCTGCCTCAGTGTCGAGATCGCCCTCGTCTTCGGCCACCAGCGTGACGTGCCGCGCGATGCGGCTCAACTCGGCCACTGCCCGCAGCGCCAGCAGTTCCGACCCCACCACGACCACCCGGCGGTCGACCATCAGCGGGCCATAGGTCATGGCGCTATAGCACAGGCCCCGCATTTCAAGTTCGTCCTCGCCGGGCACGTTAAGCCGCTCACCGCGCGAGCCGGTCGCCACGATCACCGTGCGGGTATCGTACGTGTGCCCATCCGCGATGGTCACGCGGTAGCCCCCTTCGATGGGCTGGACCTTCGTCGCCTGGTTGCGAACGCGCATGAACTCCAGGTAATCGAGTTGCGAGCGAAACCGCTGAATGGTCTCCTCGCCGATGATCACCTGATAATCATCCACCCACGGCAGCAACAGCTTACGTCGCGTGCGCCCGCCTAACCCAGGCGAGATAAACAGAGCATCCATCCGCTTGCGGACCGCGAAGGCTGCCGCAGCCAGCCCGGCCGGCCCGCCCCCGATCACAATTAGCTCATGCATGGTCAACTCCTTGAGCGTTCCCGTCCGCTTCGGGTGGCTGGGGGATGAACCCCTCGTCCATCAGCAACTGCGTCATTTCGCGCGCCGAGCGGATGATCGCCTGCGCACGCTCGTATTCCTCTGCGTAGGTCGTCTGGCGCCGCGCGACGCCCTGCTCCTGCGCCTTCATCGCCACTGCCGCCGCCTCGCGCGGGAAGACATCCCACTCGTCCATCGTCGGCAGGATGTAATCCGGAGACAAGCCTTTCTCCTCGGCCATCTGCGCCAGCGACTCCGCCGCGGCGATCGCCATTTCGTCGGTGATCGTGCTGGCGCGCACGTCGAGCGTTCCGCGGAAAATACCGGGAAAGCCCAGCGAGTTGTTGACCTGGTTCGGGAAGTCCGACCGTCCGGTCGCCACCACTGCAGCGCCCGCCTCAAGCGCGTCCCACGGCCAGATCTCCGGGATCGGGTTGGCCGCGGCGAAGACGATCGCGTCCTTGGCCATCGTCCGGATCCACTCAGGCTTGAGCGTGTCCGGCCCCGGCTGCGAGAGGGCGATTACCGCGTCGGCGCCGCGCAGAGCCGTCGCGATGTCGCCCTGGAGTTCCTCGCCGTTGGTGATCTGCGCCATGTGCCACTTCTGCACATACTCGGCGCGGCGCAGGAACAGGTCGCGCCGGTGCTTGCCCAGGATCCCATGACTGTCCACCATCAGGCAGTTCGCAGGGTCGGCGCCGTAACGGAAGATCAGGCGAGCGCACGCCACGTTGGACGCCCCCGCCCCGATAAACGCGATACGCATATCTTTGAACGACTTACCAACGATCTTGGCGGCGTTGATCAGGCCGGCCAGGATCACGCTCGCTGTTCCCTGCTGGTCGTCGTGCCAGATCGGGATTTCGGCCTGCTCGCGCAGCGTATCGAGGATGCGAAAGCATTTTGGCTGCGCGATGTCTTCCAGGTTGACGCCACCAAACGCGGGCTGGAGCATTAACACCGTCTCGATGATCTTGTCGGGATCTTTGGTGTCCAGCATAATCGGCACCGCGTCGATCCCGCCGAGATACTTGTACAGCAGCGCCTTACCTTCCATCACGGGCAGCCCGGCTTTCGGGCCGATATCCCCCAGGCCGAGCACGCGGGTGCCATCCGAGATGACCGCAACGGTGTTCCACTTGCTGGTGTATTCGTAGACCAGCGAGGGGTCCTGGGCGATCGCGCGGCACGGCGCCGCAACGCCAGGCGTGTACCAGATGGCGAAATCATCGAAATCGCGCACCCGGCACCGCAGCGCGGTCTGCGTCTTACCGTGGTAAAACGCATGCAGGTGCATGGCCTCGGCGGCAGGTTTCTCCGCCCGTGCCAGCAGTTCCTCTTTCGTAAGTGTCTTTCCAACCATAGCTCTCTCCAAAGCGGCTATTCCAAAGGGAGTAACATCTGTCGCGCATGATCGTGCGCAGCGCGATCGTGCCAGCAATTTCATTATATGGCAAGCCGGGCCAGCACGGGCGCAAAAAAAACCGGGCTTCGCGGGTGAAGCCCGGCACGACAACCGAAATTTCGCCCCCCATCAAGGGCTGCGCCGGCCTGTCGGCGCCCTACTCCCGCCCGTTGCTGGGCGGCGAGGAATGCTCAACATGATCGTATTCGAGCAGCAACGCCTGATAACGGTCGCGATACAGCTCGGCGCGCGCCCGCTCAAGCTGCCACATGCGCTCAATGCTGTCCTTGATCGGCTCGTACACTGCCGATACCTGCTCCAGACGCTGGCGAAGCTGCTCAAGCTGCTTGTTCTGGTTGCGCCACGCTTCGTCGTTGGTGAGGGTAAACTGTTTCCAGCGCTTCTGATCGTCGGCGATCCAGTCGTTCCACTCCTGGCGGAATCGTTCCTCGGACAGCCGCTGCATCTCCGCCACCTCATTAATACGGCGGCCCAGACGCTCGCCGATACGCTCAAAGTCCTCAACGATCTTCCGCATCTGACGATACGTCTCGGCCCACGACTCAAAGCGCTCCATATAACGCTTCATATCTTCGTCGTACGCGCCAAAACTCTTGGTCAGCTCGGCGACTTGCTGGTCGCGCTGCTGCAGCAGCAGAGTCTGCTGATCGGTAAACTGCTGCATCTCTTCGCGCCGGTCCCGCTCGGCAGCCTGCAATT
>DYEN01000174.1 GCA_020725705.1 Anaerolinea sp. | reverse complement strand
TCGCGCTCCAGCGGCCCCCGCGCCACCCACCAGAGATCGACGTGCAAGCGGGCACCTGCCACACCATACGGCGGCAGCAACGCGTCGCGCAGCACAAGGGCATCGCCAAACACCTGCGGGCGCACCGCCGGATCGGCCCGCGCAAAGAGCGCCACCCGGATCACCGGATGATCGGGATAAAGCGCGGCGTACTCTGCGCCGACCGGCACCTCGATTGTCTGCACGCGCCGGTAGCCAAACGCGCCACCGTCCAGCGCGGCCAGCACCTGCCCCGGCTGGAGCCACTGCACCACCCACACCCGGCGCGATCGCTCAAGCGTCCCGCCGAGGTGGTCCAGCGGTGACTCCCTCACCGGGCGCGTGTGATCGACCCAGGGCAGCGTCCGGATCACACGCGCGCCGGCATCGGCCAGCGCGCGCTCGATCTCGTAGAGAAAGGCGTTGTCGTCCCAGCCGGTTTCCAGCACGATCACGTCGCCGGGCGAGTAGCCCTGCGCGAGCGCGGCAGCGGCGCGGTCGCTGGCGAGGCGCGGCTGGATCGTGGCCGGATCGGCGACGGTCACTGCCAGCCAGGCCAGCGCCAGGATCACCCCGGCGCGCCGGTCCAGCAGGCTCAGGCCCAGCCCGGCCCCCAGCATCAACAGCGGGGTCAGAAATGCCAGCGTGCGCGCTGCCAGCACGCCAAACCACAGGTTGGCGACGACCATCCCCACCAGCACACCCGCTCCACCCAGCACCACGTAGGCCCAGGCCACGTCCGGCAGCGCGCGCGGGATGCGCCACCGCCGGACAGCCGCCAACAGGTAAGCGCCGCCCACCAGCGCCACCTGGTCGCCGAAGGCCAAGCGCACCACCGGCAGCAGCGTGTCGAGCGACGTCTCGATGCTGCCGGGAAAGCCGCCGATCCCGGCGGATAGATCGCGCGCCTGCACGGTCACGATCACGGCCAGCCAGGGAGCGAACAGCGCCAGCGCACCCAGCCACGCCGCGATTAGCACCCCCTTCTGACGCAGCGATCCACGCCACAGCAGCAGCCCAACCGCGCCCTGCACGGCCAGTATCAGCACGCCTAAATAGATCGTGTACAGCATAAATGCGGCACTGAGCGCGTAGAGCGCGGCGTAGCGCGCGCCGGGCCGGTGCAGCGTCCGCAAGAAGAAAAACGAGGTCAGCGCCGTGCCGAGCAGCAGCCAGCCGTAGGTGCGAATCTCGGTGGTGTAATAGACCGCCAGGGGCAATGCCGCCAGCAGCAGCGCGCTGTAGAGCGCCGCGCGCCGCCCCAGCCAGTCCGCACCGATGCGGTATGTCAGCGCCACGCTCAGCAGCCCGGCGGCGATCGACGGCAAGCGCAGCGCCAGGTGCGACGGACCCGCCAGCGTCCACCACGCGCTGAGCGTCAAATAATACAGCGGCGGATGGCGGTCGTGGGCGAGCCTGTCCAGAATCACAGCCGGGCGGTGATCGCGTGCGGCCCAGGCCGTCCAGCCCTCGTCAGTCCACACGGCGCGCTGGCCGGCGCCGGAAACGCGTAGTGCCGCTGCCAGCAGCAGAATCAGCAGCACCCACATCAGCGAGCGTGCCGGGACGTGTGGCCGGGCTGAAATCAGCATAGCAGGCTCCATGCGACCGAGGGCGCAGGCGCTAATCCAGGGCGCGCCGCACGGTTTCGAGCGCATCCAGCGCGCCGAGGTTGCGCACCGTGTAGCCGTAGGCCAGGTGCCCGGCGTCAAACACGGCGGCCCGGCCATCCGGCGGCCCGTTGGGATGCACGCCATCGGCACTGATACCCCGCTCCGGCAGGTCTTGCAGCGCCCGCCAGTAATCCCACAGCGGAATCGCATACTCGCCGGCGAGGTCGCGCACCACCGCGTTGAAATCGCTGACGCGCGCGTCACGCTCAGCGCTGACCGGCTGAGGGGGAATGGTGCTCAACACTGGGATGACTCCCATCTCCAACGAGAGGTCGAGGATCCGCCGCAGGTTGGCGCGGTAGCTGTCCAGCGGGCGGCCCGCCGCCAGGTCGTTGGTTCCCAGCATAATCAGGGCGACGCTCGGCCGGGCCGTGCGGTACTCGCACGCCAGCGGCGTTTCGTCTGCGCCGCACGCGCCGAACACGCCCCACGCCGGGTCGAGCACGTCTGCGGTCGTCCAGCCGACCGCCACCGCCCACGAGCGCGCCGCGAAAGGTGGTTCGCCACGCCCGTTCGGCTGCCAGAACGCGTCGATCGCCGCCTGTAGCACGCCGTACTCGCCCAGGTCATAGTCGCCCCGGCCGATGGGCTGTAGAAAGCGCGCGTCCGCGCTGATGCTGTCTCCCACCACAGTAAAGACGCCCGGCAGGTTGCCGCGCGCCCGGCCCGTCTCGTAGATGGCCCGCAGCCGGTCGCGCCGGGTCGGGCTGACCCAGCCGGTGACACCCTTCACCGCGCGCTGCTCCCGAACGATGCTCCACACCAGCGCCAGCGCCACAACTGCGGCCAGCACCGCCAGCGTCGCGATCGCTCTGCGCCGCACCACATGCACTTCTGCCACCGCTAAGCCACCGTTAACCGGGCCGGTCGGGTGCAAACGAGGCGAGCATCTGCACCAGATCGCGCTCGACACGCTCGGCCACTTCAGGTGCCAGCCCGCCGGGGCGCTGCGCGACAACGGCAAACAGCGCCGCCGGTCCGCGCACCAGCAGCAGCTCGACCTGCGCCTCGCCCCGGCGCAGCACGCGATGAAGCGCCGGGGAACCGTCCTCGCCCTCAAACACGGCTTCCTCAACCAGATCGCAGTCGGGGAAGCGGTCCGCTTGCAGGGCGTCCGCCTGCGCGCCGAGGGCCCCGCCTTCGTCTTGTTCCGGCAAGACGAGACGCGTCACATCCAGGCGCGCGCCCGTTTCCGGCGGGCCGGCGAACACGGTCTCGCCGGACACAGCGCCCGCCGTGACCGTCCACCCACCCGGCACATCGAGCGCAAACCCCGGCCCGCGATATGGCTCCAAACCCATCGGCGATCGCTTTCTGCTGCCGTGCCGCAGCCGGGAAGATTATCCGAACCAGCTCTCCGGGGGCATATCTTCGGTCCAGAACGCAAATAGCTCGCCGACCGAGCGCCCCTCGTGGTTGCAGCGGATCGCTTCGCCAATGACAGGTGCGACGGACTCGATCCGCAGCTTGCGCAGACCCTTGATCGCGTGCGGCGCATAGACCGTGTCGGTGCAGACGATCTCGTCCACGCACGACAGCGCATTCAGGCGCTCGATCGCGTTGCCGGTGAACAGCCCGTGCGTGCAGGCCAGCGAGAATTTTTCGACCCCCTGCTGCGACATCGCCTGCACGATCTCAAACATCGTCCCGCCGGTGGCGATCTCGTCGTCGATCACAATGGCGCGCTTGGGTGTCGGGCCGCCGCTGCCCAGCACCGTCGCGATCTCGACTTCCGAGTCGCCCAGACGGACCTTGCTGCCCACCGCCAGCGGAAGCTGCAGCGCATAAGCCAGCTTGGTCGCCTGCTTGGCGTAGCCGACATCCGGCGACACCACGACCGTGTCGGTCAGGTCCTGCTTTTTGTAGTGATCGGCGATCACCCGCAGGGCCGTCAGATGATCGAGCGGCACTTCAAAGAACCCGTGCGTCTGCGCCGAATGGAGCGCCATCGCGATCGCGCGGTCGGCGCCCGCCGTCTGAATCAGGTTGGCGACCAGTTTGGCCGTGATGGAGATACGCGGGGCGTCCTTTTTATCCGAGCGCCCATACGAGTAATAGGGAATGACTGCCGTGACCCGCGCCGCATCGCCCATGTGCGCGATGTCGAGCATCATCAACATTTGCATCATGTGGCGGTGTACGGGGCTGGTGAGGGACTGGATGATGTAGACATCCTTGTTGCGAACGCTCTCGCCCAGTTGAACGCGCAGCGTCCCATTGCTAAAACGCTCGATGCGGGTTGGACGGAGTGGTACGCCGAGATGGTCACAAATCGCCCGGGCCAGCGGCTCATTGGACGTCCCGGCGAAAATGTAAGGGCCTTCCGCAGTCAAGCCTAACCTCCTTCACACCGTTGACCGGTCCACGATGCCTCTCTACTTTACCGCTGCTGCGGTGCGGCGCAACCTTACGATCGGGTTTACAGCCGGAGACTGGAATAGCACGCTTGCGGACAGGAACGTTATAATGCGGGATAAACTGGCTGGCTCACGCTGCATATGTGGGATATTCGTATGCCAAACGAGGTCCGCCCCCTGCGCTGGCCCGACGATCGCGCTGCACTGGTTGATCACTTCTGCCGGGCGCACGGACCGAGCGATGGCGAGTTGATCGGCGCCTGGTACGGCACATTTCCCGGCTTCGATCCGGACAGCAGCTTTGTGATCGACGGCGACGACGGCGAGATCGCTGCCCACGCGACGATCATCCCCCGGCAGCTTCGCATCGGCGCCGGCCTGCTGCCTGCCGGCGAGATCACCTTGTCTGCCGACCCGGACCTGCCCGCGCAGCACGGCCTGCTTCACGCCCTGTGCGAAGCGGCCCATGCCCGCCTGACCGAACAGGGCGCCGCGCTCGGACTGCTGATCGGGTTCCCCGACCTGGGCGAAAAATGGCAGTATGAGTATGCCGTCGGGCTGTATCTGACCAGCTTCGAGTCCGAGATCGCCACCGAAGCGATGCTCAAAGCCGGGCACTGGGATCCGGCCCACAGCTACGAGCGGCGCACCGCCGAGCGGCTCGGCGCGCGCGGCCAGC
>DYEN01000173.1 GCA_020725705.1 Anaerolinea sp. | reverse complement strand
GTTTGCCGGTGTGGGCGAGCGCACGCGCGAAGGCACGCAGCTGTACGGTGAGATGAAGGAAAGCGGCGTGTTGGGCCAGACTGCGATGGTCTTCGGCCAGATGAACGAGCCGCCGGGCGTGCGGCTGCGCGTGGGCCTCAGCGGGCTGGCGATGGCCGAGTACTTCCGCGACGAAGGGCGCGATGTGCTGCTCTTTATCGACAATATCTTCCGCTTCTCGCTTAGCGGGTCGGAAGTGTCGGCGCTGTTGGGCCGCATGCCGTCGGCGGTGGGCTACCAGCCCACGCTGGCTCAGGAGATGGGCGACCTGCAGGAGCGCATTACCTCGACCAAGACCGGCTCGATCACCTCGCTGCAGGCGGTCTATGTGCCGGCGGACGACTACTCCGACCCGGCGCCGGTCGCCGTGTTCGCGCACCTGGACGGCACGGTTGCGCTGGAACGGTCGATCGCCGAGCGCGCGATCTTCCCCGCGGTTGACCCGCTTGCTAGCACCAGCCGCGTGCTCGATCCGCTGGTGGTTGGCGAGGAGCACTACCGCACCGCGCGCGAGGTTCAGCAGGTGCTCCAGCGGTACAACGACCTGCAAGACATCATCGCCATCCTAGGCGTGGACGAGCTTTCGGAAGAGGACAAGCAGGTGGTGGCGCGCGCGCGGCGCATCGAGTTCTTCCTCAGCCAGCCGATGTTCGTCGCCGAGCAGTTCACGGGCCGCGAAGGGCGCTACGTCCCGGTGAACGAAACGGTGCGCGGCTTCCGCATGATCCTCGACGGTGACATCGAGGGCATCCCGGTGGATCAGATCCCGGAGCAGATGTTCTACATGGCCGGGACGATTGATGAAGTGGTGCAGCGGTACCGCGAGTCCGAGCATTATGAGGGCTAGCGGCGCCTGCGCCGAGAGAGGAGCCGCCGCTCATGCCGATTGAAGTGGAAGTTGTGTCGCCCGTCCGCCTGCTGTATCACACCGAGCGGGCCGATATGGTGATTGTGCCGGGCAGCGAGGGTGAGCTGGGCGTGTTGCCCAACCATGCGCCGCTGCTGACGACGATGGGCTTCGGCGAACTGCGCATCGTGGAAGGCGAGGATGTGGTCAGCTTCGTCATCTACGGCGGAATCGTCGAAGTGCGTCCGGACAAGGTCACCGTACTGGCGGACGATGCGGAGTCGGTGTACGAGATCGATCTGGAGCAGGTGGAAGCCGCGCGCGCTCGCGCCCGCGAGTTGATGGCATCCGCGCCGGACGACGCGCAGCGGGCCGAGATCGCGCAGGAACTGCGCCGGGCGGAGATCGCGGTCCGCGCCCGGTACCGCGCTTCGCAACAGCGCGGCGGCGTGCGCAGCGTGGAAGAAGAGAACAACAGCGCGTAAGCACGCCACTTGTCTATTGCCGCAGGCGCCAATTCGCGCTAGGATGTACTTCCTGGCGCGAGTTGTTTTCTGCATGCGCCACGCGCCTGGGGCGCAGCCGCCGCGCGGCGGCCCCGCGACTGGGAAGGCAGTTCTGCATGGGTATGTTCTCTCGAAAACTCGGTGTGGATCTGGGGACGACCAACGTCCTGATCTATGCCGGGGGCCAGATTGTGTTGCAGGAACCCTCGATGGTGGCGCTGACGATTGAGGAAGAGCGCGTCGTCGCGGTGGGGCAGGAAGCGCGCGATATGTACGGGCGCCACCCAGAGCACATCGAGGTGCTGCGCCCGCTGCGCGACGGCGTCATCGCGGACTACGAAGTCACCGAGGCCATGCTGCGCTATTTCTTCCGCAAGGTCAGTAGCCGGATGCGCTTTCGCGGTCCGGAAGTGATGCTCAGCGTCCCGTATGGGGTGACCAGCGTCGAGAAGCGCGCCGTGCACGAGGCCGCCGTGCGCGCCGGAGCACGCGAAGCCTATCTGCTGCCGGAGCCACTGCTGGCCGCGTTGGGTGCCGGCCTGCCGATCAGCACCCCGGCAGGCAACATGGTCTTCAACCTGGGCGGCGGAGCCAGCGAGGCGGCGGTGCTGGCCATGAACGGGATCGTGGTGGCCGAGAGCGTGCGCATGGGCGGGATGCGCCTGGACGAGGCTATCATCAACTACATCCGCCGCAAGTACAGCCTGGTTATCGGCGAGCCGACCGCCGAGTCGATCAAGATTCAGATCGGCGCGGCGGTGGACATCGGCGAAGAGTTGAGCATGGAGATCCAGGGGCGCGATCAGGTCGGCGGATTGCCGCGCACGATCACCGTGACGACCGGCGAAGTGGTCGAGGCCATCGAGGAAACGCTAACCACGATCGTCGGCGCGGCGAAAGCGGTGCTGGAAAAGACACCCCCTGAGCTGGCCTCGGACATCATCGACCGGGGCATCGTGCTGACCGGGGGAGGCGCCTTGCTGATGGGGCTGGACAGCCTGCTGCGCGAGGAAACCTCCCTGCCCATCACCGTGGTCGAGGACCCCTTGTCCACCGTGGCGCTGGGTTCCGGCAAGGTCTTG
>DYEN01000172.1 GCA_020725705.1 Anaerolinea sp. | reverse complement strand
GGCCCAGCGCGTCCTCGGCCCGAACATATTCCTCATTGACACGATGGGTGACCGCATCCAGCCAGCGTGCCCGCGCCGCATCGGGGGGCAGGACCTGCAAAAACTCCGGCATAGTTTCCGTCCCTGGCAAGCGCCCTGGCGCTAGACGGCACCCAGCAGCGCTGCCAGCGCCACGATATTCGCCGCGATCAGCACGAGGACGCCCGCCAAAAGCACCAGAGTGCGCCGTCCGGAGCCGCCCGAGGGCACGGTGATCTCCGGTGGGATGTATTTGAAAAACGCACCCGGCCCGGACGCTTCCGGCGCCTCGTCAGGTGTCGACCGGACAGGCGCGGGCGCAGCAGCGGGCCGTGCAGGGACGGCGGCGGGCAGCGGCGCAGCGGGCAGCTCGTCCTCGTCGTCCGGCTCGAACGAGAACTCGTGACGTGTCCGGCGCGGCGCCTGGTCCGGGGCAAGCTGCTGGGGTGCCGGGTCGGCTCCCCACACGCGCCCGCCCCGGCTTGGGCTTGGGCTGCCCGAATGTTCCTCCGGCATCTCGCCACCGGCCTCAAAGAAAGGCGCACTGCCGACTGACAAGGTATCGAACGCCGGATCATCTGCGAACGGGTGCGCATCCACCATGAAGGCAGTGTCCCCAAATGGGCCGGGGTCCTCGGCCACAAACGGCGGCACCTTTGCCCCGTCATCCGGGGCGTCTGCGCTGATCCGCAGACTGCGCACCCAGTCGTCATACTCCTGCCCGGTCGGCAGCATGACCTGCTTTCCGCTGCCGTACACCGCCGGTCCGTTCTCTCGTGACCACTCAACGCTGGTCACCGGCGCATCCGGATCGCGCCATGCGAAATCGCCGCCAGAAAAGTCTGCCCAGGGGTCGTCGGCGGGCGCCGAACGAGATAGCTCGGCGCGGCGGTTCAGCTTGTGCTCGATCGCTTCCAACCCCTTGCGCGCCGCTTCGTGTGTCGGGTTAAGCGCCAGGACATTCTCCAGGCAGGTACGCTGCTCGTCGGGCGTTTCGACCACGGCGCTCAGCAGCAGCCAGGCATCTTCGTGATGCGCGTCGTTTTGAAGCAGGTTCAGCAGAATCTGCCGTGCCTCGGCGTGTTGGCCCGCGCGGTATGCTCGCTTCGCCCGGGCGATCCCATCATCGGCGGTGGACATGCGTCATTCTCTCCCCCGAACCAGATCGAAACGTGCATCGGGCCTCAACCCGATGCACGCATCTTATCACAACCCGGTCAACGGGAATAGCCGCGCTCCAAACACGCGCGGCGCGTCTCAAAACAGCCCGACGACATTCCCGTTTTCGTCGATGTCGATGTGCATAAATGCCGGGGTCGTGGGCAGGCCGGG
>DYEN01000171.1 GCA_020725705.1 Anaerolinea sp. | reverse complement strand
CTCAAGCCAACAGAAGCGTGGTTCGCGGTCTACGGGGATTGCCCGCAGATTCTGATGGAAGGCATCACCGAAGACCTGGACACGATGCGCGACCTGCTGCAAAGCGAAACCTGGAAGCAGTTGTACGAGAAGCTGCTGACCTACGTCGATCATTACCAGCAGAAGATCGTCCGGGCCAATGCGGGGTTTCAGATCTGAG
This sequence comes from Anaerolinea sp., assembly GCA_020725705.1. GTDB lineage: Bacteria > Chloroflexota > Anaerolineae > Aggregatilineales > Aggregatilineaceae > DYGX01. Next base: position 9,548 of record DYEN01000171.1, on the reverse strand, counting down.
CGAAAAACAGCAAAGAGCAGCTAAAAACAGCTAAAAACAGCTAAGAGCAGCTTTTCTAGCTGCTTTTCGCTGTCTTTAGCTGCTTCTCGCTGCTTTTTGCTAACAAAAAAGCGTTCCTGCCCGGAGCGCCTTGTGTTGAAATTGTGCGGACCCGCCGGATGGCGGGGGCGGTCGCCGGATCAGTCCGGCGTGGCTGCCGACGTGCCGCCTTCAGTCCCGGACGGCGCGCTGCCCTTGCCGCTCTTGCTGCTGTTTGTGTCCGCGTCCGACTTGGCGGGTGGCACCGCCAGGTTGTTCCGCCCGCGGCTGTCTGTGCTGTACCAGCCCGAACCTTTGAACACGATGCCGACCGGCTGCGGGACGCGGTGGGTGTGACCGCCGCACTCCGGGCAGACGGTGATCGGGGCGTCCGAGAATCGCTGCCGCGCGTCAAAGCGGACGCCGCACTCTTCGCACTCGTACGTATAGACTGGCATACACTCACCTCGGACACTATTCCAAACCCTAATTATAAGCCCCTTCCCGCCGCTTCACAAGACCGGCGCGGCAAAACTACGTAAGAATCGCGCCGGGCCGCCCGCCTAGGGCGTGCGAGGAATCCGCACACGGCCTATACTAAGACGGCAGAACGGTACCCGGTTTTCCCGCGTGGCTCTGGCCGAGAAGGAGCGGATTTCATGCGGCTGAGTGCAGAGCGCAACGACGTGGTGTTGGGCATTGACATCGGTACGCAGAGCGCCAAATGCGTCGTGCTCGACGCAAACGGGCAGGTGCGCGGCGTGGGCCAGCAGGGGTACGGTTTGCTGACCCCCCGCCCGCAGTGGATCGAGCAGGACCCGCAGGCGTGGTGGAATGCAGCGGTCACCGCGGTGCGCGACGCGCTGCGCGCTGCCAATGTTATGGCCGGGCGGGTGCGCGGTATCGGCGTCACCGGCCAGATGCACGGAGCGGTGGTGCTCGGCGCGGACCTGATCCCGCTGCGGCCCGCGATCATCTGGATGGATCGCCGCAGCGCGAACCTGTGCGAGATCGTGCAAAGCCGCCTGCCGCACGACGAGATTGTGCGGCTGGCCGGCAACCGGCTCTCGCCGGGGTTCGCCGGGGCGTCGCTGGCCTGGCTGCGCGAGGTCGAGCCGGAGACGCTCGACCGGGCGCGCGCCGTCATCCAGCCGAAAGACTATGTGGTTCTGCGCCTGACCGGCGTGGTCAGCGCCGACCCGTCGGACGCCTCCGCGACGTGGCTCTACGACATCCGCGAGCGGCGTTGGTCCGAGACGCTGGCGGGCGCGTGCGGCGTTCCGACGGAGATTCTGCCCCCGGTATCGGAGTCGGCGGCGGTGGTCGGCACGCTGCGCCCGGCGGCGGCAGACGCGCTTGGCCTACGGGCGGAGATCCCGGTGGTGGCCGGGGCGGGCGATCAGGCGGCGCTGCTGCTGGGCGCGGGGGTGGTCGAAGCGGGGCGCGGCTCGATCACGCTCGGCACCGGCGGGCAGATCACGGTCGTCTCCAGCCGTCCCCAGGTAGACCCCGATCTACGGCTCAACACGTTCTGCCACGCCGTCCCGAACCGCTGGTACACGATGGGCGCCATCCTCAACGGCGGGATCGCGCTGCGCTGGTGGCGCGACGTGATCGATCCGGAGAACCCGCTGGCCTATCCCGATCTTCTGGCGCGGGCCGGCCAGGTCCCGGTCGGGTCCGACGGGCTATTCTTCCTGCCCTACCTCGAGGGCGAGCGCACGCCTCATATGGACCCCGGCGCGACGGGCGCCTTCATCGGGCTGACGACGCGCCACACCCAGGCTCACATGACGCGCGCGGTGCTGGAAGGCGTGGCCTACGCCTTCCGCGACTGCTTGCAGGCGCTTCAGGCTGCCGGCCCCGTCCCCGATCATTTCCTGATTGGTGGGGGCGGGTCACAAGGGGCGCTGTGGCGGCATATCCTGGCGAATGTGCTGGGCGTCTCTCTTCAAACGATCGAGGGTGCCGAACACACGGCGGTCGGTGCGGCGATGCTCGGTGGGCTGGGCGCGCACCTATTCTTCGACCTGTCTGAAGCGGTGGCGCGGGTGGTACGCTATGGCCCGACGGAGATGCCGGAGTTCGGCGCGCAAGCCACGTATGCCGAACTGCACACCATGTTCCAGGCGCTCTATCCCGCGCTACGTGCGGTGCGCTGAGCGTCCCGCCGCGCCCATAGCAGCCTCAACGCGCACGCCGCGAAGACCACGAAGATCGGCTCCAGCGGGAAGAGGTAGCGCGGCGTGACCATCAGCACCAGGTGCACAAGTGTCAGGTAGGCGGCGAAGCCGGCCAGCGGCAGCATCAGCGGCCAGCGCCGGCGTGTCAGCCATACGCCTGCCAGGCCGAGGATCAGCGCGCCATAGTGGAAGAGGTAAAGCGCCAGCTTGGCCCCGAACCAGTCTCCGCGCACCAGACGCAGCAGCCCTCCCGGCGAGCGGTCGTCTTGCAGCCACGCCCGCGCCAGCGCCTTGAGGCTCTCGCCGGGGAACAGCACGGTCCCGTGCGGCTGCAGGTACGCGCCGCCCAGTTCCGAGACACGGCGCCAGGCGTAGCCAAGCGGATCGGCCTGGATGGTCCGCAGCGTGCCCTTGATCAACGCCGGATCCCGGTTGTTAAGCGAGGGGTCCTGCGCAGCGTGGTCGGGCGCGTCTTCGAGCAGCCGGGCGTCGAGTTCCTGCGGGCCGCTCCAACCGTGTGCGCCCATGTAGGCGAACGAGGTGATCCCCTGCGCGCCGATCACCACTTCTTTGAAGCGTATCCAGTTGTACGCGGTCCAACTGAGCACCACAGCGGCGTAGACTGCCAGCAGAACCGCCGCCAGCCGCGCCGCGCGCCGCCCGCCCAGCCACCCCAGGAAGATCGCCAGCGCCAGCGGATACAGCAGAAAGACCGCGCGGGTCAGCGTCGCCAGCCCGAAGATCGCGCCCGCTCCGGCGGCGGCTCCGGCGGGAACCGGGTCACCGCGCCGCACGCGTCCGGCCATGGCCTGGAACAGCGCCAGCCCGCCCATCACCAGGAAGATGTAGAGCGTCTCGGTCAGAATCTGCGCCTGTTCCAGCACGAAGACGGGCGAGATCGCCAGCACGCCCGCCGCGATCAGCCCGGCGCGCGCATCGTCGATCAGCCGCCGCGCCATGCAAAACGCGAAATAGACTGTGCCAGTGCTGAGCAGCGCCTGCACGATGCGGATCGCGTAGATCGCCGCTGCGGTGTCCTTGCCGAATAGCCGCTGCCAGAACCCTGCGAACATCAGATAGATCGGCCCCGACGGCACCACCACCGGCACCTCGCCCGCGATGAAGCGGTAGCCCGTGTCCAGATACCAGCCCATGTCCCCGCCCCGGTCTTCGTAGGGAGCGAGCGGGTCCAGGCTGAGTGCGTACGCTAGCCGCAGCACCAGCGCGACGATCAGCAGGGCGATAAGCGCCCGGCGCGTGGAGAGCGTGCCGCCCGTCATGGCGAGTCCGTCCCGGACGCGAGCGCGTCGTGCACGAAGCGGTAAAGCTCAATCGATGTGCCGGGGATCCCGGCGGCGCGAACAAAGCGCGGGTCGGTATCCTCGCCGGTGTAGAGCGGGTCGAGCGAGGGGCGCGCGGGGGGCATCATCAGATAGTCGACCCCGTAGCGCCGCGCCACTTCGAGTACGGTGTCGCGGTCTTCCATCGGGATCATGACCGAGCGCAGCCCCAGGAAGTAGAGCATAAACGGGTCCTGCGCCATCAGGATGATCTCGCCGTCGCCGTTGGTGTCGGGCAGGGCGAGCGCCGTGTCGCGCACTTTTTCCATCTCGCGCAGGTAGGTGGTGTTGAAACGGATGTCGGCGCGAGTCAGCTCAACCGCGTTCGCCGTCATGAACCCCAGCGTCAGCAGGACGGCGGCGCGCCGGTAGGCGAGGCGCGGGATCGCCTGCTCGAAGGCGTACGCGCCCACCGGCAACAGCAGCGGCACCAGCGACAGATAGCCCTTCTTGAAGCTGCCCCCCTGGCTGCCGTAGGGGGCCAGCACGGCGTAGAAGATGACCATCCCGCCTAGCAGGATCAGCGTCGGCGTCAGGAACAGGGCGTGCGTCGTGCTGCGACGGGCAGCCAGCAGCAGCAGCCCGCCGCCAATCGCTACAGGCAGAACGACATCCAGCGTGGTGAACATGATCTTGAGGCTGGCCGCCAGCTCAAACAGACGCTTGCCGATAATCTGCCCCCAGGTCTGGCTGGCGCGCAGTGTGTCCCATGTCAGGTCGCGGCCATAGGCATAGTGATCGCGGAAATCGGTCAGAAAGAAGGTGCGGCTGAGATTGGGCGTCAGTGGAGTGCCGATCTCGGCTATGTTGCGCGCGATCCACGGCGCGGCGACGGCGCCGGCGACGGCCAGCGCCAGCAGCGCCCCGGCCCAGTAAGCGCGTGGCAGCGCTACAAACCTACGCCGCGCAGCCAGCGCGTACACGCCCAGCGTGACCGCCAGCGTGGGCGCCAGCAGCAGATTGTCACCGCGCGTCAGGTATGCCAGCCCGGCAAACAACCCGCTGCCCGCGAACGCAAGCCATCTGCCGCGGCGCAACCCGGCGACCAGCAGCGTGATCGTCAGCGTCACGAACAGCGCATTCGGGATCAGCGTGTCCGTACGAACGGAGTTCATCACGAATTCCGGCAGAGCCGCGCCGAACCCCGCCGCGTAGAGCGCGCACTCCGGCGCGCAGCCGAACTGCCGCGCAGCGGCGTAGACGGCCAGCGGCAGCAGCGACCCCAGGATGATAAAAGGCACCAGCGCGCCCTGCACCGATTCGCCGAAGAGCGCCATGCCGCCCGCGGCGAGCACCCCCGCCAGCGGCATCCAGAAATCGTCCGGGTGGGTGATCGTCGTGGGCGGGTTGTAATAGTGCCAGAGGTAATCGGTCGTGAAGCCGTGCCCCGCCACGAGCCGGCGCCCCAGGTTGTAGTAGTGATTGGGATCGGCCACGCCGGGATGCTCGGCGAACAACGCCAGCCCGGCGCGCACAACGAAGGCCGCCAGGCAGATCGCGATCAGCCAGCGCCCCGCTCGGTCGTTCATGCCGCGCTCCGGTGTGCGGTCAGATCAACGCCGCGATTGTAGTGACCCTCGACAGGCGCGTCAACCTTGTATAATCAAACTGTACCATCTCGCCGATGGTTTCGTCTTGCGCGTGTTTCGCTGGCCGGTTTTCCGAAACCGAACCCGAAAGGCCGAGCATGATCATCCGGGAGCCGAATATCCAGGCGACCTATTACTACCTGCACGAAGCGCCGGGCGAGCCGTCTAGCCGGCGTGAGGATCGCTATCAGTTGTTCGTGGAAGACGCGCAGCGGATGCTAACATCGGTGGCGGGCTGGCTATCGATGCCGGCGCCCGACCTGCCTCCGCTGGCGCCGGTCAACCGCGCGCCTCTGGCGCTCCAGCCGTTGATGGAACCCGCCGAGCTGCGCGGGCATACCAATGCGGCGGCCTGGCTGCAAGCGTACGCGCTGCGCAATATGCTTCTGCTGCGCGTGGTGTTGGGACGCCCCGGCGACCACGAGCACAGCGTCTGGCAGATGCTCGAAGAGACGCTGGGGGAGATGCCAACGACACCTACCTGGCTGGCTACGACGCGCTACTGGTGCGGGATCGCTTCGCGCCTGCCCGACGATCTCGGCGATGCGTTCCCGCAGTCGATGCGCCTGGAGTTTGGGCTGCTGGCGCCGGGCGAAGCCGACATCCACGTGCTGATCTACCCCGATGCGCGCAGCGAAGCCCGCGCCCGCCAGTTCCTCAGCGCCGTCATGCCGCGCCTGGACTGGTATCCGGTGCAGGCCGGGTACAGCCTGGCGCGCTACCAGGATCACGTCGCCCAGGTCGGGCGTGCGTCGCCAACCGCCCTCGATCGCGTGGCACAGACGGTCCAGGCGTGGACGCTGCCCAACGGGCGCAACCGCCTGCGCTCGCTGGAGCCGCTCAACGAGGAAATCGTCGAGCTGGAGACGGCCTATCACCACACGCTGCACGATCTGGACATGACGCGGACGACTGCCACAACCCTCAACCGGCTGGCGAGCGAATACCGGCTGGCGCTGATGCAGTCCGGCCTGTGGGACGCCGCTCCGGCAATCTGGGAAGCGCGGGTGGCGCAGGTCGCCGCGCAGGTGGAACAGGTGGAAGCCGAAGCCCGGACGGTTGAGGCGACTTTGCGCCGGATCGAACTGATGATGCAGACGATCCAGACGCGCGTCCTGCTGCTGCAAAGCGAGCGCGAGCGTCTGCTGGCCTATCTGCTGGCGGCGCTTGGCCTGGCGCTGGTGGTGTTGCTGCTGGCGGACACCGACCCGATCCTGATGCTGGTGCGGGTGGTGTTACTGGTGCTGGTGGCCGGGGGAATCGCGCTGGCGTGGCGTCGCTGGCAGGGGCGGCAGAGTGGTTAGCGTGGTGGGGACTTGAGGGGGAAGCGCCGGTGATGGGGGTCCTGTAAGGGGGCAGCCTGCTGCGCCCGCTGCCCAACCACCTCGCCTGTGACACGGGCCGGGCTTGTCCGGCCCCTACGGGTGTGAGAGGCCGGCGCCCCCGCGTTCTGATCTGTCAGGTTCAGCGCAGCCTCTGGCCGCGCTCAGCGAGCTATCCGGCGGTCGACGGCGGCGCGCGTGCCGGGTTATGAGCGCACGCTCTCGTCGGTGACGGGGATTTCGAGCACCGGCTCCGGCGCGGCCTCGCGCGCCTGCTCATCGCGCTCCCACTGCGCCAGTGTGCCGCGCGGTGTGAGCAGCGCGACGCCCAGTGCCAGGACCACCACGCCCAGCGCCAGCAGGAAAGCGGGATGCAGCGATTCCGCCAGCAGAGTCTGGAAGGCAGCGTCAACCTCAGGCGGCAGCGCGACGGAGCCGGACCGGTCGAGCAGCGAGACCGGGTCTATTCCTGCGCTGCCGGGCAGCGCCGCCAGCCCCCGGCTCAGGCGCGCGGCCATCACCGCGCCAAGCATGCTGACGCCCACCGTCCCGCCGATCTGGCTGATAAACTGCAGGCTGGATGTCGCCACGCCCATCCGGCGGCGGGGAACGCGGTTCTGAACCGAGACGAGGAAGCTGGTCAGGATCAGCCCCATTCCGAAGCCGATCAGCGACAGCGCGCCCGCGGCGATGAGCTGGCTGCTGTTTTCATCGAGCAGCGCCAGCAGCACGGCTCCCCCCAGCAGGCTCAGCGTGCCGCCGGTGACCAGCCGGTGCGGGCCATGCCGGAGCAAGAGCTGACCGGCCATGACGCTGCCCAGGCCCCAAACCAGACTCATCGGGGTGAGTGTTGCCCCGGCGCGCGTCGCGCTGGTGCCCAGCGCGCCCTGGACAAACAGCGGAATATAGGCGATTACGCCGAATGCCGCGAAGCCGGCCAGGAACTCGTGCACCATCGCCACGGCGAACAGGCGGTCGCCGAACATATCGAGCGGAATCAGCGGGTGCGCGGCCCGGCGCTCGACCACCACAAACGCGATCAGCGCCCCCAGCGCGAGGACCAGCAGCCCGACGACGCGCGGATCGGTCCAGGGATATGCCTGGCCGCCCTGCAGCAGAGCGTAGAGCAGGCTGAGGACGGCGGCGACCAGCAGCGCCGCGCCCCGGTAATCGACCGTACCCGGCTCGCGCTGCTCCAGCGGCTCGCGCAGGACGAACGCCAGCAGCCCGACGGCCAGCAGCCCGAACGGCAGGTTGAGGTAGAAGACCCAGCGCCACGACACGTGATCGACCAGGAACCCGCCCACCAGCGGCCCAATCACGCTCGATACACCCCACACGCTGGAGAAAAAGCCCTGCATCCGCGCGCGCTGTTCCAGCGTGAAAATGTCTCCGATGATCGTGAAGGTAACGGGCATCAACGCCCCGGCGCCGGTGCCTTGCAGCGCCCGGAACAGGATAAGCTGGGTCATGTTCTGCGCCTGCCCGCTGAGGACGGACCCGCTCAGAAACAGCGTGACGCCCAGGTAATAGATCGGCTTGCGCCCGTAGAGATCGCACAGGCGCCCGAAGATGGGGATGGTCGTGGTCGAAGCGAGCATGTAGATGGAGAAAACCCAGCTATAGACTTCCAGCCCGCCAAGCTGGGCGACGATGGTCGGCATGGCGGTGCTGACGACCGTCCCCTCCAGCGCGGCGAGGAAGAGACCCATCATCAGGCCGAAGGTGATGGCCCACTGGCGGCGGGTGATGTGGAACATCGTTGGCTGCGGCTTTCTCCTTCAGACCGGTCGGGCAGCGCGCCGGATGCCGGGCGTCCCAGGGAAAATGCGGCGCGACTCCGGCCCGGTTTGGGGCTATAATCTGGCCGCCGGGCCAGGCGCCGCCCTATTAGACCACTCCCCCGCCGGATTGTCGACGGCACGCTTGTCCTGGGTTTTGGCATTTGAGTCTGCGCGCCGCGCCGTCTGGCGCGCGCCAAGCATGGAAGTGCTGGTACGCATGACAGTCGTATTCGATACCCCGGTCACGCCGCGCGTGAACCCGCAGAAAAAGAACATCCTGATCCGCCGCCTGGCGCGCGCGCCCTGGTGGCTGCTGGCAATGACGCTGCTGGTCATCGTCTTTGTGCTGTCGGTGCGCGGCAACCACCCCTACCCCGTGATCTGGAACGCGGTCCGGCAGGGTATCTGGACGACAATCTGGGTGTCGGTTGTGGCGTACAGCCTGGCGCTGGTGCTGGGATTGATGATCGCGCTGCTGCGCCGCTCGTCTAACCCGCTCATCTATCAGACGGCGACGTTCTACGTCGAGGCGGTGCGCGGCATCCCGACGCTGGTACTGGTCTACTGGATGGCGCTGGCCTTCATCCCCGAAATGATCCGCCTGGGCAACGAACTGGGGAGCACGCTCCAGCACCTGACCATCAGCTTCATCATCACCGACGAACTGAGCTTCGACCTGACGTTCCGCTCGCTGGGCCGGCGCATGGCAGAGTTCGAAACGCGCCAGTTCGGCAACACCTACCGCGCGATCATCGCACTGGCGATCTCGTACAGCGCGTTTCTCTCCGAGATCTTCCGCGCCGGGATCGACAGCGTCGGCATCGGCCAGCACGAAGCCGCCCGCAGCCTGGGCATGACCCGCTGGCAGGTGATGCGCCTGATCGTGCTGCCCCAGGCGATCCGCGTCGTGCTGCCCCCGCTGGGCAATGACTTTATCGCTATGCTCAAGGAAAGCTCGCTGGTGTCCGTCCTGGGCGTGCAGGATATCACGCGCCGCGGGCAGACATACGCCTCAAGCACCTTCACTTTCTTCCAGGCGTACAATATTGTGGCGCTGACCTATCTGGTCCTGACCATCTCGCTGTCGATGCTCGTCAAACTGATGGAGATGTATCTCGACCGGCACCAGAGACATGCTGACTGAGGAGAACCACGATGTTTGATTTCACCGATCGCGTTGCGCTGGTCACCGGCGCGGGGGGCAACCTGGGCCGCGCCGTGGCGCGCGCCTTTTACGAGGCCGGGGCGCGGGTGGTGCTGGCCGACCGCACCACCGAGGACCTGCCGGGCATCTTCCCCGAACTGGAAACGG
>DYEN01000170.1 GCA_020725705.1 Anaerolinea sp. | reverse complement strand
TTACCAAGGGCGTGCTCTGCCGACTGAGCTACGTAGGCACAATTACAAGCCGGAGCTTGAATGGTGGGCCAGGTAGGACTCGAACCTACGAAGGCTTCTGCCAGCGGATTTACAGTCCGCCCCCTTTGCCGCTCGGGACACTGACCCATCTACATTTGTTAAGGCTTCTTCGTGCTCACCGGGCGCACCCTGAGGGGATGCTCTCCCCAGAGCCGACGATGGGACTTGAACCCATAACCGAGCGCTTACAAGGCGCTTGCTCTGCCGTATTGAGCTACGTCGGCATGGTGTTAGGATTTTACCATGTCCCGAACGGCGGCTCAAGGGTGAGAGTGCCTCAGCTTAAGACGACGGGATTCTAGCCGAGGGGTAGCGCTTTGTCAATGGTGATCGCGCGCGGGCGCGCGTCAGCCGCCTTTACCGGCCAGGCCACACTCAATGCTACAATCTGGGTCGAGCAAACCCTGGACTTATCCCAAGCACCGGCGGTGCAACGCCGCCGCACGAGGATTGAGAGACGACACCATGACCCAGCTTCACGGTTTTGAGCTGATCAGCGATCGCCACATCGCAGAACTCAACACACGCGCTCGTCTGTGGCGTCATGTGCGCAGCGGGGCGCAGCTTCTTTCGCTGGAAAACGACGACGAGAACAAGGTTTTTGGCATCACTTTCGCCACCCCACCCACCGATTCGACCGGTATCGCGCACATCATGGAACACTCGGTCTTGTGCGGCTCGCGCAAATACCCGGTCAAGGAACCGTTTGTCGAGCTGCTCAAAGGCTCGCTGAAGACGTTCTTGAACGCGATGACCTTTTCGGACAAGACCACCTATCCGGTCGCCAGCCAGAATGTGAAGGACCTGTATAACCTAGCGGACGTGTATCTGGACGCAGTGTTCTACCCGCGCCTGACCCCCTACACGCTCAAGCAGGAAGGCTGGCACTACGAGCTGGAAAGCCCCGACGGCCCGCTGACGTATAAGGGCGTGGTCTTCAACGAGATGAAAGGTGCCTACTCGGACCCCGAAGGGTTGCTCTACCGCCGTATCGAGCAGGCCCTCTTTCCGGACACAGTCTACGGCGTGGACTCGGGCGGCGACCCGGCGGAGATCCCGAACCTGACTTACGAGCGGTTCATCGCCTTTCACCGGCGCTACTATCACCCCTCCAACGCGCTGATCTTCTTCTACGGCGACGACGACCCGGAAGAACGCCTGCGCTTTCTCGACAGCTATCTCACAGATTTCGAGCGGCAGGAGATCCCGATCACGATTGAGCACCAGCCGCCCTTCCCGGAGCCGCGCCGCACGGTCTACCCCTATGCGGCGAGCGATGGCGACGAGCGCGCGATGGTCACGGCCAACTGGGTGGTGGGAGATGTGCTCGACAGTGAGGACGTGCTGGCGTTGAGCATCCTGACACACATTCTGATCGGCACGCCGGCCTCGCCGCTGCGCAAGGCGCTGATCGACTCCGGTTTGGGCGAAGACCTGGTCGGCGTGGGTCTGGAAGTGGATACGCGCCAGGTCTATTTCTCAACCGGCCTGAAGGGCGTCGCGCGGGAGAATGTCGACCGGGTCGAAGCGCTGATCCTCGACACCTTGCGGGCGCTGGCCGACGAGGGCATCGATCCGGAGATGATCGAGGCGTCCATCAACACGACCGAGTTCGCCCTGCGCGAGAACAACACCGGCGCCTACCCGCGCGGGCTGGTGCTGATGATCCGCGCGCTGCGCACCTGGTTGCACGGCGGGGATCCGCTGGAGCCGCTGGCGTTTGAGAAGCCACTGGCCGCGCTCAAGGCGCGGCTGGCCGCCGAGCCGCGCTTCTTCGAGCAGATGATCCGCGACAGGCTGCTGAACAACCCGCATCGCAACACGGTGATCATGGAGCCGGATCCGGCGTTGGGGGCACAGCTCGAGGCGCAGGAAGCCGCCCGCCTGGCCGAAGAGCGCACCCGGATGACGGACGAGGACCTGCGCCGGGTGTTCGAGGAAATGCAGACGCTCAAAGCCATGCAGGAAGCGCCCGATCCGCCGGAAGCGCTGGCCACCATCCCCAGCCTGACGCTCGACGACCTCGACCGCAAGGTCAAGACCATTCCCTGCGAAGCGCTGACGCTGGCCGAGACCACGCTGCTCTATCACGATCTGTTCACCAACGGCATCGTCTATCTGGATCTCGGGTTCGATCTCTACACGCTGCCGCAAGATTATCTGCCCTACGTCGGCCTGTTCGGGCGGGCGCTGCTGGAGATGGGAACCGCCACGCAGGATTACGTCAAGCTGGCGCAGCGCATCGGGCGCAAGACAGGCGGAATCCACCCGGTGGCCTTCACCTCGGCGCTGTCTCATGACACACAGGGCACGGCCTGGTTGTTCCTGCGCGGCAAGGCGACCGTCGAGAACGCGGGGGAGCTGCTGGATATCCTGCGCGACGTGCTGCTGACCGCCCGCCTGGACAACCGCGACCGTTTCCGCCAGATCGTGCTGGAAGAAAAAGCCGAGTCAGAAGCGAGCCTGGTTCCGGCGGGTCACGCGACGGTCGCCAGCCGCCTCAAGGCACGCTTCAGCACGGCGGACTGGGCCGCCGAGCAGATCGGCGGGCTGGACTACCTCTTCTTCCTGCGGCGGCTCGCCAGGCAGATCGAGCAGAACTGGCCGTCCGTCCAGGCCACGCTCGAAGCCATGCGCGCGGCGCTGCTCAACCGCCGCGCCATGATCGCCAACGTCACGCTGGACCGCGCCGGATGGCAGGCCGTCCAGCCGGCGGTGGAAGCGTTCCTGGGCGATCTGCCGGCGGCAGAGCGCGCACGCCACGCCTGGCAGGCGCCGGCGCTGCCACGCGGCGAGGGGCTGGTGCTTCCCGCACAGGTGAACTACGTGGGCAAAGCCGGCAATCTGTACGAACTCGGCTACACGCTGGACGGCTCGGCGCTCGTCATCGAGAACTTCCTGCGAGCGACCTGGTTGTGGGAGCGCGTGCGGGTGCATGGGGGCGCGTACGGCGGCTTCTGCCTGTTCGACCGCTATTCGGGCGTGTTTGGTTATGTCTCGTACCGTGACCCAAACTTGCTCGAGACGCTCCACGTCTACGACCAGACCGGCCGCTTCCTGCGCGAGCTGAATCTGAGCCGGGACGAGCTGGTCAAGAGCATCATCGGAGCGATCGGCAACATGGACGCCTACCAGCTTCCGGATGCCAAAGGCTTCACCTCGCTGGTGCGCTATCTGCGCGGCGAGACGGACGAACAACGCCAGCGCCTGCGCGATGAAGTGCTGGACACCACACCCGACGACTTCCGGCGCTTCGGCGAGGTGCTGGACGAGCTGGCGCAGGCCGGGCAGGTCGTGGTGCTGGGCGGGCAGGACGCCATCGAGCGGGCCAATGCCGAGCGTGGCGGTTTTCTGCAGGTGACCAAAGTGCTCTAGCGGCTGCTTCATGCCGCCCAAAGGCCGGGGTGGCGAGCACCGCCCCGGCCCCGTTTTGAAGACCCACGCCCCGTGCTATAATCCAACCGCGATTCAATTCCGGGCGCCACCCCGTCTGACGGGTGCGTGCCGTCTGAAAATGCTTGCGCGTTACTATTCTTGTAAGGACAAAACCGTCATGGACTTCACCCTCTCTGAGGAGCACTTGATGGCTCAGCAGATGGTGCGCGACTTCGCACAGAAGGAGATCGCGCCCACCATCAAGGATTGGGATCGCCGCCACGAGGCCAACCCCGCAGTCCTTCCCCGCATGGCTGAGCTGGGGATTCTGGGCATCAATATCCCGGTACGCTACGGCGGCCAGGGCTTCGACTACATCACGCTGGCGCTGGTGTGCGAGGAACTGGAGCGCGTCGACACCAGCCTGCGCGTGATCATGTCGGTCCACATGGGGCTGAACAGTATGGCCCTGCTGCAGTGGGGCACCGAGGAGCAGAAGCAGCGCTTTCTGGTTCCCCAGGCGCGGGGCGAGAAGTACGCGGCCTACGCGCTGACCGAGCCGGACGCCGGCAGCGACCCCGTCCGTCTGCGCTCGACCGCGCGGCGCGAAGGCGACGTGTACCTCCTCAACGGCGAGAAGATGTG
>DYEN01000169.1 GCA_020725705.1 Anaerolinea sp. | reverse complement strand
GCTTGCCGCCTGTTTTGTGCTGCCGATCGACGACGACATGGGCCGCACCGGCTCCGGCATTTTCGAGACGCTGCGTCATGCCGCGCTGATCCAGCAGACCGGCGGCGGGAACGGTTTTTCCTTCAGCCGGCTGCGCCCCAAAGGCGCGATCGTTCGCTCGTCCAACGGCAAGGCGACCGGGCCGGTCGGTTTTCTGCGGGTCTACGACCAGGCTTTCGGCGAGATCGCCCAGGGCGGCAGCCGCCGCGGCGCGAATATGGCGGTGCTGCGTGTGGACCATCCGGATATTGAGGAATTCATCACCTGCAAGACGGACGAGAACCAGATCACGAATTTCAATATTTCGGTCGGCATCACCGACGCGTTTATGCGAGCGGTTGAAGAAGATAGCGATTTTGAACTGATCAATCCCCAGGATGGCACTGTGTGGCGAACGGTGCGTGCGCGCGATCTGTTCGGCAAGATCGTCAGGCAGGCGCATCACAACGGCGAGCCGGGTGTGCTATTTCTGGACGCGGCCAACCGCGACAACCCTGTCCCGCACCTGTACGAGCTTGAATCAACGAATCCGTGCGGCGAGCAGTTCCTGGGTCCGTACGAGAACTGCTGCCTGGGCAGCCTTAACCTGGCCCAGCACCTGACCCCTGAAGGCACGGTGGATTGGGAGAAGCTGCGCGAATCCATCGAGACCTCGACCCGCTTCCTGGAAGACGTGGTCTCGGCCAACAAATACGTGCCCGCTGTGCCGGAGCTTGAGCAGGCGGCGCACCGTGTGCGGCGGATCGGGCTGGGCATCATGGGCCTGGCGGACATGATGTATGTGCTGGGCGTGCGCTACGGCTCGCCGGAAGGTCAGGAATTCGCCAGCCAGGTGATGGAGTTTGTGCGCTATCACGCCATGCGCACCAGCATCGAGCTGGCTCAAGAGCGCGGCCCCTTCCCGGCAATCAAGGGCAGCCTCTACGATCCCGACGATCTCAAATGGCAGCCGCCCAGGCCGATCGTCCCCTACGAGCGGGACTGGGGTCGCCCGGAGCTGGACTGGCAGGCGATTGTGGACGGCATCCGCCAGCACGGCATCCGCAACGGCGCCCAGACGACCATCGCGCCCACCGGCACGATCTCAACCGTCGCCGGGTGCGAGGGTTACGGCTGCGAGCCGGTCTTCGCGCTGGCGTACATGCGCCATGTCAACGATGGCGGGCGGCAGCTTACGCTCCAGTACACCAGCCCGCTGTTCGAGCGCGCGCTGCGCAACTCCGGCCTGTCGGACGAGCAAATCAATCGCATTGTCCAGCGCGTCAACCAGGTGGGCACCTGCCGCGACATCGAGGACGTGCCCGAGGAGATCCGGCGCGTGTTTGTGGTCAGCAGTGACGTGACAGTGGAAGAGCACGTGCGGATGCAGGCCGCGCTCCAGGCGTTCACGGACAACGCGATCTCCAAGACGTGCAACTTCCCCGCCGACGCGACAGAGCAAGACGTTGCCGAAGCGTATCTGCTGGGGTGGCGGCTCGGCTGCAAGGGCCTGACCGTCTACGTGACCGGCAGCCGCGAGAAGGTTGTGCTGGAGACCGCCGAAACGGCGAAGAAAAAACAGGCCGCGCCGCCGCAGCCGGTCGAGCAGGCCCGGCTGTTCAACGAGGAAAAGAAACCGCGCCCGCGCTATCTGAGCGGCAAGACCTACCGCGTTCAGACGCCGCTCGGCACGACGTACGTGACGGTCAACGAGAACGGCGAGGGCAAGGGTCACCCGTTCGAAGTCTTTCTGATGACCTCAAAGGTCGGGTCGGAGACGGCGGCGGTGTCCGAAGCGATGGGCCGGTTGATCTCGTACATCCTGCGCCTGACCTCGACCGTCAGCCCGCGTAACCGCCTCAAAGAGATCGTCCGCCAGCTCAGCGGGATCGGCGGTGGCCGACCGATCGGGTTCGGGCAGCAGCGCGTGCTCAGCCTGCCGGACGGGATTGCCCAGGCGCTCCAGGAGTATCTGGACGAGAGCGAAGGGGACATCCCGGTCGAAGCGCCGCCGGCTGTCAGCGAGGGGCAGCTTGCCCTGCCGGTGTTCCAGCAATCAGCCGACCTGTGCCCCGAATGCGGCGCGGCGACGCTGGTCAACGAGGAAGGCTGCCGCAAGTGCTATAGCTGCGGCTTCAGCGAGTGTTGATCGCCCGTCTCGCCTGTTGAGATCGCGAGCGGAACCGCTGCCCTAGCACGCGGTTCCGCTTTTTTTGCCCGCATGCCGGCGCCGGACTTGCGCCCCAGGCAGGGCAGTGTTAGAAGTGTCTCTCGTGTGCAGATATGACATTCGGGAGAAAGGCGCGGCATGGTGCGTGGACGGAAACCGGGTTCGCTGGCGGGATTGGTGGCGGGCGTGGCGCTGCTGCTGGCAGCCTGTCGCGGCGCGGGTGCGACCGACCGCCCGGCGGCCCAGATCGACCCTGGCCCACAGCCGGACCACCAGCAGCCTGTCGCGGCGCTTGCTCCGGGCGATTTCGCCGCGCCGGACGCGATCGGCGGCTTCGTGCGCGAGTCTTTGCGCGGCAGCCCGCTAGCGACCGGCGACGGCGGTAGCGCGGCGGTCTATCGCGGCGAGGGTGGCAGCGTGCTGGTGAGCACGTTCCTGTTCGACTCTGCCGAGGATGCAGCGGCGACCGTGCGCTACACGCTCAGCGCGCCGGTTATCGCCGCGCGGCTGGATGATTCCGCCGGCCCGGCGCGGCACGGCTACGGAGTCGCGCGCGACCGGCACGGCGGCTATCTGGCCGCGTGGAGCGACGACGGCTGGGTTTACGTCGTGCGCACGACCGCCGGGCTGGATACTCTGCGGCGCTTCCTGGATGCCTTCCCGTTCTAATGCCCGGTTCCGTGTCGCCGCACACGCCGCGCCGCTCCCGGCGCCTGTCCGTCTGGCAGTGGACCGTCCGGCTGCTGTTGGTGCTGAGCGTCGCGGCGGCCTGGGGCGCGTGCGCGCTGGCGGCGGTGATTGTCGGCTATGGGGCAGTGGACCAGGCGCGGCAGGCGGATGTGATCGTCGTTCTGGGGGGCGGCCAGGCCGGGACCGAGCGCCGTACCGAACATGGGCTGCGGTTGCTGCAGGCCGGGATCGCGCCGCGCCTGATTTGCTCGGGTGGCTATCGCCTGGCGGATGGCCGCAGCGAAGCCAGGCTCTGCGCGGATCTGGCGCGGCAGGCGGGCGTTCCGCCCGGCGCGGTCACGGTCGAGGACAGCAGCCTGAACACCGAGCAGAACGCGCGCCACGCCGCCGAGTTCGTGCGCGAGCGCGGCTGGCAGCGCGTGGTGGTGGTCAGCGACGATTTTCACCTGCTGCGCGCGCGGTGGATGTTCCACCGGGCCGATCTGCCGGTGTGGACCAGCCCGGCCCCGCGCGCGGTCAGCCTGGCGACGGCGCCGGAGTCCCTGCGCGCTCTGCTGCGCGAAATGGCGGCGTTGGGCTATTATGGAGTCTGCACTGCGCTGGGATGCTAGCCACGCGGTGAGGAGCCTGTCCGGTCCATGGCGACCATACTTGTTGTCGAGGACGACGCCGATCTGCGCTTCTTGTACACGGCGGCGCTGGAACGTCATGGGCACGCCGTCATCTCGGTGCCGGAGACGATCCCCGCGCTGCTCCAGCTTACCAACCGCGCCATCGACGCCATCGTGCTCGACATCGCCCTGCCCGACCTGCCCGGCACGCGCCTGCTGGAGTTTGTGCGCGACGACCCCCGCCTGCGCGACATCCCCGTTATCGTCATCTCCGGCAACGGGCGCGTCCGCGAGCGCGCCCTGGCGCTGGGCGCTCATGACTTCTGCGTCAAGCCGGTCTCTATGCGCGCTCTGGTTTCGCTGATCGACCGGATCGCCGGCGACCGCCTTCCCGACGATCAGGCGTAGGGCAGGCGGAGCGCAGCCGTCGCGCTGCGGGCCGGCAGCACCCCATACAATGAGAAGTAGCGCCGCTCCGCTTCCGCGCAGGGAAGGCGCCCGGCTGCTGACATGGGCGCGGCTTCCGGATTCGGCTATGACTCTGTATGGCAGAGTTGTACCTGCTGTATGCCAACCGGGAGCAGAACCCTTAGCGCGGAAAGGAAACCGTTTACACCATGAGCGATCAACAGGCAGCACAAGCCGAGTTCGCACTGTTTGCGCCGTACAACGAGCAGGTGGCGCTTGTTGGCGATTGGAACGGCTGGGAGCCGATCCCCATGACACGCGGCGACGATGGCTGGTGGCGGGTCAGCGTGCCGCTGGCCGACGGAGACTATCAGTACAAGTTTCAGGTCAAGTCCAAGAGCTACTTTGCCGAGGGCGAGCTGGTGACCATCGCGGACCCGCGCTCGCTGGTCGTCTCGGACGACTACGAGAATACCTGCCTCACCATCAAGAACGGCCGCCGCGTGCTCACCTCGCACCGGTGGCAGCATGACGATCATCCCCTGCCGTCCAACCCGGAGCTGGTGATCTACGAGTTGCACGTGCAGGACTTCAGCGGCGGTCCGGGCGACGATCAGGCAGGCCCCAAGGGGCGCTTTCAGGACACGATCGACAAGCTGGATTATCTTGTCGAGCTGGGGATCAACGCGATCGAACTGATGCCGGTCAGCGAGTTCCCCGGCGAGCACGGCTGGGGCTACAACCCACGCTATCTGTTCGCCGTCGAGAAGTCGTACGGCACGCCGGATGATCTGTGCCGGCTGGTGGACGAGTGCCACGCGCGCGGCATCCGCGTGATCCTGGACGGTGTCTACAATCACACCGAAGTCAGCATGCCGCTGGCTCACATCGATCACAACTACTGGTACTATGGCGAGAGTCCGGACTCGCCCGAACACCAGTGGGGGCCGAAGTTCAATTACGAATTCTATGACCCGGAGCTGAACTGCTGGCCGGCGCGCCAGTTTGTGCTCGACGCGATCCTGCACTGGATCACCCATTTCCACATCGACGGCATCCGCTTCGACGCTACCGCCATCATCAAGAACTACGACGTGCTGAACTGGCTCCAGGCCGCGATCTACCAGCATCTCAACGGCAGCAAGCCGTTCATCACCATCGCCGAACATGTGCCGCAGGACCCGTCGGTGACCGGCCTGGAAGGCCCGCTGGACGCCGCCTGGCATGAGAATTTCTCCAAGCAGATCATGTGCACCATCGTCGGGCGCGAGCAGGACGGCCGCCAACCGTACAATCTCGACGCGCTCGTCAGCGTGATCGACCCGCGCCGCGACGGGTTTGCCAGCGCGCAGAATGTGGTGAACTACATCGACAATCACGACCAGGACCGCATCATGTGGCAGCTTGGCCAGGCCGGGATTATCGACGATCCCGCCTTCCGGCGCGTGAAGATGGGCGCCGCGATACTGCTGACCGCGCCGGGGATGCCGATGCTGTGGATGGGGCAGGAGTTCGGCGAGAGCGCCCCCCGCACGCAGGAGCGCCAGCCGATTGACTGGGCGCTGCTGCAAAACGAGCGCAACGCCGACCTACAGCGGACCTATCGCGGCTTGATCTACCTGCGCAAAACCACCCCTGCGCTCCAGGCCGACACGTTTGACGTCGTGCATCTGGATCAGGAGCGGTGTATCATGGCATATAAGCGATGGAACGACGAGGGAAATATCGTCGTAGTGGTCGCTAACCTGCTCGACCAGTTCGCGGGCGAGGTTGAGATCCCCAACTGGCCGGGCGACGGGACATGGCACGAGTACACCCATGATTACGATGTCGAAGTTGGCGGCGGTGTGTTGAGGGATAGCCTGGCCGAGAGCGAAGTCAAAATTTACATCAAAACCGGCTGACCGGACCGCATCTTCTGCTGCTGCGCTCGTGCTGTGCCAGCGCACCCAACGCGACTATCTCCCCCGGCGGCACCTGATTACGGTCCGGCGAGGAGATAGTCGTTTTCTTCCGGGCAGGCGACGGCCGCCAGGCCGCGTGCAGACAGACACTTTCGGGAGAGTGTAGCATGGCAGGCTTACACATGCGTTGGATAGGCGGGTTGGCCGCGCTGGCGATCGGCGCCGCGCTGCTGCTTGCGATTGGGCTGCCGGCGGCTCAAAGCGCGCCGGACCGGCAGGCGGATGCCCCGGCCCCGCGCGTAGTCGAGACGAGTCCGCTGGCCGGTGAGGAGCTGGGACTGGATGAGCCGGTGACACTGTACTTCGACCAGCCGATGGATCACGCCGCCGTCGAAGGAGCGTTCAGTGTTTCGCCGGCGGTGGGCGGCGCGCTGAGTTGGGCGGGCGACACCGCCCTGACCTTCACGCCCACGGAAAGCTACGAGCGCGCCACAGAATATACCTTCCGCCTGGGCACCGGCGCGCGCTCGGCAGCGGGTGTTGCCCTGGCGGAGCCGTTCGCACTGGCGCTGCGCACCATCGGCTATCTGGAAGTGGCCGAAGTGCTGCCCGCGCCGGGCGCCGAAGCGGTCGATGTCGACAGCGCGATCACGGTCATCTTCAACCGGCCGGTCGTGCCGCTGGTGACGGTCGAGGAGCAGGCCGGGCTGCCTCATCCGCTGCGCTTCGACCCGCCGGTCGAGGGGCAGGGCGAGTGGATCAACACCTCGATCTACCTGTTCACCCCCACCGAGGGCTTGCGCGGCGGCACGACGTACACCGTGACCGTCGAGGCGGGGTTGGAAGACGTGACCGGCGGCGTGCTGGCCGAGGACTTCGTCTGGACGTTTACCACCCTGCCGCCGGATGTGGTCGAGATCGTCCCCGGCAACGGGACGACCGCCGTCCGGCTGGAGTCGCCGGTGACGGTTAGCTTCACACAGCCGATGGACCCCACCGCCACCGAAGAGGCCTTCCGGCTGGAGACCGTCCCGCCGGAAGACAGCGCCGAGGTACCGCAGGTGGTGACCGGGACGTTCCGCTGGAGCGACGACGGTCGCCGCCTGACCTTCCGTCCGGACGGGCGGCTTGCGCTGGGCACGACCTACCGCGTCACGATCGATGCTGCCGCAGCGCGCAGCGCCACCGGGGCTGCCCTGCGCGAGAGCGCGTCCAGCACGTTCACCACGGTCCCTGTGCCCGCCATTGTCGAGACTTCGCCCTTCGACGGGCAGAAAGACGCCGACCCCTACGGCGGGTTCACGATCTTCTTCGCCGGGCCGATGAACTGGAAGACCATCGAAGACAAGGTCCTGATCGACCCGGAGCCGTGGCGCGACTTCGACGTGTACTGGTCCGAGTACCAGAACAGCTTCACGTTTGCCTTCGACACCGAGCCGAGCACCGACTACACCATCACGATCCTGCCCGGCATGGAAGACCCCTACGGCAACACCATCGAGCAGGGGATGGTCATCAGCTACACGACCGCGCCCTATGCGCCGGAGTTGACCTTCCAGACACCGGGCCGCGTGGGGCTGTACAGCGCCTACAACCCGGCCACGCGCCTGTTCGTCACCCACCGCAACGTGACGCGCATCGACCTGGGGCTGTGGCGGCTGTCGCTGCGCGACCTCGCCCGGCTCACCGGGCCGGAGAGCTGGGACTTGTGGCAGAGCTTCCGGCCACAAGCTGAGGATCTGCTGCGCCGCTGGTCGATTGACGTCCGCGCGGGGCAGGACGAGCGCCGTTACGAGCTGCTCTACATCTCGGAGCGCGGGCCGAGCGGGATCGGCAACATCGAGTGCCTGGGCGCGCCGCCGCCGCAGGTCGAGGTGGGGGACGTGGCGCTGGTGGGCGAGGACGATCCGCGCCCGCTCAACGTGCGCGCTGCCGCCAGCCTGAGCGCCCGTACCATCGCGCAGGCCGCACCGGGCGAGACGTTCCAGATCATCGGCGGGCCGTTCTGCGAGAGTGGTTACTTCTGGTGGCAGGTCCGGCTGGATAACGGGGTCGAGGGCTACGCTGCCGAGGGCACGCTGGAGAACTATTTCTTCGTGCCGCTGCTGCGCCGCCCGGACGATCCCAACGCAACCCAGACCGAACCGCCGCCGGCGCTGGCCCCCGGCATCTACTTCCTGGAAGCGCAATCGCCCGAGCTGGAAGGGCACGATTATGAGGCGACCCGCCACATTCTGCTGGTCGCCACCGCCAATCTCGCGCTCAAATTCAGCCAGGACACGGCCCTGGCGTGGGTCACCGATCTGGACAGCGGGGCGCCGGTCCCCGGCGTGCCGGTGATCTTCTACAACCAGGACTTCGCCCCGATCGGCCGGGCGGTTACCGGGCCGGATGGCGTGGCGCAGGCGACCATCCCGCATCTGGAGAACCTGTACACTACGCTCTATGCCTCGGTGGATACGGGCGGCGTGTTCGGCTTCGCTATGAGCGAGTGGACGGACGGCCTGAATCCGTGGCAGTTCGACCTGATGTCGGACTACCAGCCGGAGGACTTCGTGATCTACCTCTACACCGACCGCCCGATCTATCGCCCCGGCCAGCCGGTCTACTTCAAGGGCATCCTGCGCAACCGCGACGATGTACGCTTCAGCCTGCCGGAGTTCGAGAGCGTCCCGGTGCAGATTTACGACGACCGGGGCGAGATCGTCTACGATGAGGTGCTGCCCGTCACCCCACAGGGGTCGTTCAGCGGCGAGTTCGTGCTGGACGACGAGGCGCCGCTCGGCTACTACCGCATCTCGGCGGCGTTGGCGAGCAACGCCCGCGAGGAATTCGGCCTGAGCTTCAGCGTGGCGGAGTACCGCGCGCCGGAGTTCCAGGTAAGCGCGACCCCGGCGCTGGATCAGGTGGCGCCGGGCGACACGATCCAGGTGGCGGTCGAGGCGAGCTACTTCTTCGGCGGCGCGGTGTCGAACGCGACGGTGCGCTACAGCGTCCTGGCCCGGGACTACACTTTCGTCTACGACGGGCCGGGCTACTGGTCCTTTGAGGATCGCAACTACGACCTCTACGCGCCGGAGTACTACGGCCCGTTCGGCGAGGTGGTGGACGAGGGCGAGGGCCGCACCGACGCCCAGGGCCGCTATCTGATCGAGATCACGGCTGACCTGGGCGAGAAGACCACCAGCCAGCTTTACACCATCGAGGCGCAGGTCATCGACGAGAGCGACCAGATGGTCGCCGCGCGCACGCAGGTGATCGTCCATCAGGGGCTGATCTATGTCGGCCTGCAGCCGGAAGAATACGTCGGGCGCGCGGGGCAGGAGAACACGGTCAACGTCCTGGCGGTCGATTGGGACAGCCAGCCGGTCGCCGGGCAGGAAGTCGCGTATGAGGTGGTTGAGCGGCGCTGGTTCTCGGTGCAGGAAGAAGACGAGTTCGGCCGTACCACCTGGACGTGGGATGTCGAGGAGGTCCCGGTCGAGGGCGCCAGCGGCACGCTGACCACCGGCGACGACGGGCGTGCGCAGATCACGTTCGTCCCACCCTATGGCGGCGTCTACAAGGTCTATGCCACCGCCGAGGACGAACGCGGCAATACGGTGCGCTCCAGCGCCTTCCTGTGGGTCAGCGGCGAGGACTTCGTCAACTGGCGCCAGGAGAACTCCAACCGTATCCAGCTCATCACCGACAAAGATCGCTACTCGGTCGGCGACACGGCTGAGGTGCTGATCCCCAGCCCGTGGCAGGGCGAGGCATACGCGCTGATCACGGTCGAGCGCGGCGACATCCTGACGCAGGAAGTCCTGCTGCTGGAAACGAACAGCACCATCTACCGCCTGCCGATCGAGGAGAACTACGCGCCGAACGTGTTTGTGAGCGTGCTGCTGGTCAAGGGGGTCGACGAGACGAACCCGATCGCGGCCTTCCGCTTCGGCCTGACACAGCTCACCGTCGAGACCGAGCGCCTGGTGATGGACCTGACCGTCGAGCCGAGCATTGATGTGGCGGCGGGCGAGTACGCCGGGCCGGGCGACACCGTCGAGTACACCATCACCGCAACCGACTGGCAGGGCACGCCGGTTCCCAACGCGGAGATCGGCGTCAGCCTGACCGACCTGGCCGTGCTGACCATCGCCGAGCCGAACAGCCCGAACCTGCTGCCGTTCTTCTACTCGGAGCGCGGCATCTCGGTGCGGACGTCCTCGCCGCTGACGATCAGCGTGGACCAGGCGACACAGCACATCATCGACACGATCAAGGGCGGCGGCGGTGGCTATGGCGAGGGCGGCATCTTCGACGTGCGCCAGGAGTTCGTAGACACGCCGCTGTGGGCGCCCTTTCTGATCACCGACGAGAACGGGCAGGCGAGCGTCTCGGTCACCCTGCCGGATAACCTGACGACCTGGCGGCTCGACGCCCGCGCTGTGACCACCGGCGAAGACGGGCCGATGCTGGTCGGGCAGACGACGTTCGACTTGCTGAGCACCAAGCCGCTGTTGATCCGGCCGGTGACGCCGCGCTTCTTTGTGGTGGGCGACCGGGCGACGCTGGCGGCGATCGTCAACAACAACACCGAGCAGGATTTCGTCACCGAAGTCACGCTGGAAGGGACCGGCTTCGCACTGCTGGACGGCGTCGAGAACACGCAGACGGTGACCGTCCCGGCCCAGGGGCGCGCCCGCGTCAACTGGTCGATCGAGGTGCTGGACGGCACGCTGATCGACGCGGTCTTCATGGCGAACGCAGGCGACGGGGAATACACCGACGCCAGTAAACCGCCGCTCGGCCAGGGCGACGCGCGCACCCTGCCGGTCTACAAGTACGAAGTGCCGGAGACGGTTGGCACCGGCGGGACGCTCTACGGTCCCGAGGCGGGCAGCCGCACCGAGGCCGTCGCGCTGCCGCGCCGCTTCGACGTAACGCAGGGCGAGCTGGTTGTGCGGCTGGATCGCTCGCTGGCGGCGGCCACGGTCGACGGGCTGGACTGGCTGCGCCACTTCCCGCACGAGTGCATCGAGCAGGTCGTCAGCCGCTTCCTGCCCAACGCCGTGACCTACCGTGCGCTGGCGGCGCTGGGGGTCGAAGACGCCGAGCTGGAGCGTCACCTGACCGAGCAGCTCAACTTCGCGCTGCAGCGGCTCTACGCCCAGCAGAAGGTGGACGGCGGGTGGGGCTGGTTCCCGCAGGACAAATCCGACCCGCTGGTGACCGCCTACGCGTTGATCGGGCTGGCCGAGGCGCAGGCTGCCGGCTACACCATCGAACCGGGGGTCATGTCGCGGGCGGTGGGCTTCGTGCGCGGGTCGCTGATCGCGGTCGGGCCGCAGGAGTCGACGTGGCGGCTCAACCGGCAGGCGTTCCTGCTCTACGCGCTGGCCTACGCCGGCGAGGGCGACCTGGGCCGCACCGTGCGCTTGTTCGAGGAGCGCGAGGCGCTCAGCCTGTACGCCAAGGCGTTCCTGGCGATGACCTTCCACCGGCTGGCGCCGGACGACCCGCGCGCACTGGAACTGGTCAACGACCTCAACAGCGCCCTGATCCTCAGCGCGACGGGCGCGCACTGGGAAGAGGAGACGCACGACTGGTGGAACTGGAACACCGATACGCGCACTACCGCGCTCGGCCTGATGGCGCTGGCGCAGATCGACCCGCAGAACCAGGTGATCCCCAACGTGGTCCGCTGGCTGATGGTCGCGCGGCAGGCCGATCACTGGGAGACGACGCAGGAGACGGCCTGGGCGGTCATGGCGCTGACCGAGTGGATGGTCCTGACCGGCGAGCTTGAGCCGGACTACACCTTTGCGGTGCGGCTCAACAACGAGGCGCTGCCGCTGGACGACAACACGGCCACGCCGCAGAACGTCAAAGAGGCCGAGACGCTGCGCGTGCAGGTGGCCGAACTGCTGGACGACGAGGCGAACCGTCTGGTCATCAGCCGCGACGCCGGGCCGGGCAATCTGTACTACACCGCCCACCTGACCGCCTACCTGCCGGTGAGCGAGGTCGAGCCGCTGGATCGCGGGATCAGCGTGTCGCGCAAGTACAGCCTGCTGAACGACCCGGACGCCGCGCCGATCTCCCGGGCGCCGGTCGGCGAGCCGGTGCAGGTCACGCTGACCATCATCGCCCCCAACGATCTGCACTACGTCGTGGTCGAGGACCCGATCCCGGCGGGCGCGGATGCGGTCAACCCGGAACTGGAGACGACCAGCCAGGTCGGCACGCAGCCGGAGCTGAGCCGCGAGCGCCCGCTGAGCCAGGGCTGGGGCTGGTGGTGGTTCTCCAACATCGAGATGCGCGACGAGAAGGTGGTGCTCTACGCCACCTACCTGCCGCGCGGCACCTACCAGTTCAACTATGTGATCTATCCCGGCCTGGCGGGCGAGTACAACGTCATCCCCGCCACGGCGCAGGAGTTCTACTTCCCGGACGTCTACGGGCGCAGCGCCGGATCGATCTTCACGATCACCGAGGCGGCGGAGTAAACTCGGCGTTCCATCGGATGCGACGGGGCGCGGCTCTGTTCGGCGGGGCCGCGCCCCGTTAGTTTGGGGTGCCGGTGGGGGGCGGGGTAGGCCGGGCGGCTACGCACGGCGGGGGATCTTCAAGGTAGAGCGGCCAGCGCAGCGCGTCGGTGACGTGTTCAACCAGCTTGCCGCGCTCGTAGGCGTCGCGCGTCCAGGCGTCGCGCGCGCAGACCCGCTGAAAGCGGTAGTAGGCGTAGAAGGTTGCCAGCAGGTACAGCACCAGGCCGAATTTCAGCATCAGGTAGGTGGTGCGCAGGCCCGCACGCCCCAGCGAAACGGCGAGTGCTTGGTTGACGCCCCGGTTGCGCACCTCGAAAAGTTCCTGGCGCAGCACGCGCCAGAACAACGCGATAGCCGTCAGAACGACAGCCGCGATCAACACAGCCAGTGAGGTAGACACGCTCGCGCTTCCCTTCGCCGCGCCGGTTACCCGTAATGATGCTCGCGCACAAGGACCGATCCCCATTATAGCGTTCGCCGGGTGGTCGCCAAGCGCCGGACTGCCCGCCGGTTCGCCGCGTGGATGGATTTGACTACAATGGGGGCAGACACAATGCGAAACACGGCCGGGCGCCGCTGAGGAGAGGAGCCGATGGGTTATTTCGATCCGAGTTCGCTGACCAAGCAGAATCCGGTGACCGTGCTGCTGCCGGGGTTTGAGATCCGCTGTATGCTGCGCAGCGTCGGGCTGTTGCAGACGTTTCTGAACGATGAGCTAAAACCGATCCTGACGCTGCACGACGCATCCGTCATCGGGCTGGAACGCGGCAACCCGGCAACCAGCATGGCGCTCCCCGAGCTGTACGCGCGCAAAGACCTCTGCCACGCGATCGCCTTTGACGAAATGTTGCCGCAGGAAGAAACGGGCCTGATGCCACGCGGCGAGCCGATGGCGATCTACACATCCCACTATGTGCTGCAGGGCAAGCTGCACATGGGCAGCGAGGACCGCCCGCACGATTTCATCGCGACAAGCAAGGGCCAGTTCATTGTGCTGACGGACACCGCGCTCTTTCCGCTCTTCGAGTTGCAAGCCCGGATGATCCAGCAGGCGCCGCTTGTGTTTGTGCATCACAGCGTGGTGCGGATGCATCACCCGGTCTAGGGGTTGGCCCTCAACCTTCAATCCGGGATCCGAAGTGTGGAAATGGATTAGTAACGGGCGCAGCTTGCTGCGCCTCTACAAGGTGTCCGGTGAGGGGGACCGGGCGGCATAGAGGGAAACCCCCGCCATCATGTAGAGGCCGAGCCTGCTCGGCCCATATTATTTAAGGCCCCTCTCTTGGTTGCGCCGTCGCAGAGGGCAAGGTTCCCTCTCATCCCGCGGCCCCTTCTCTCCGCGACACCGTCGCAGAGGGAGAGAGGTTTGGGGTGAGGGGCGTGTTACGAGCGCGCGTTCTCGGCCAGGTAATTCAAGATCAGCGCGGCCAGAACGCCCGGCACCCAGCCGGCGATCGTCAGCGCGGTGACGATTAACACCGTCCCGCAACCGCGATCGATTACGGCCAGCGGGGGTAACAGCAAGCAGACGAGCGCACGCATACAACCCATCGTGAAATCTCCTCTCGCGCAGGGCGCGGGTAGCCAGCCTTCATCCCCCTATACGCAGACCGACGCGGAGCGGTTGCGGCGGTCAGGCCCCGCGTCGCGCCGCCTGCCGCAGCACGCCCAGGACGCGCGGCATGAGGCGCTCGTAGAGGGCGTACAGGGCGCGATTGGGCACGTAATCCCACGCGCCGATGTGCCGCACGACCGTCCCGCCGAAGCCGTCCTTGAAGCGGTAGACGCCCCACATCGGGTCGTCCTCGCTGAATGTATCCGGCGCGCCCCAAAAGTCGTACGTCGGATAGCCGCGCGCCTTTGCCCAGCGGATCGCTTCCCACTGGAGCAGGTAGGTCGGCATGCGCTGGCGCTCCTCATTGCTGCTCATGCCGTAGAAATACCACGCCTTGGGGCCGAAATGGAACAGGACCAGCCCGGCCAGCGGGGTCCCTTCCCACTCCGCCAGGAACGCCTGCGCCAGCCCTGCCTCGATGAAGCGCACCCACGCCTCGCGGTAATAGTCCAGCGGGCGGATCAGGAAGCCCTGGCGCGCGCCGGTGATGGTGTAGAGGCGGTAGAGCGTCTCCAGATCGGCCATGCCGGACGCCTCGCGGACGGAGACACCGTGTTTGGGACCCAGGCGGATCTTGCGGCGGGTGCTCTGGCTCATGCCGGCCAGCAGATCGGCCTCGCTCTGCGTCAGGTCAAGCGTGAGCGTGTTGCGGAACTGGACCTGCGAGGCGCTGAAGCGCCACCCGCGCCGTTTCAATTCGGCGATCAGGTGCTGGCCGGTCGGGTCGTCGTGCGGCGGGCGGGCGGGATCGCCGCCGCCCGGGATGCCGGTTCCGGCGATCACGTCCGGGTCGATCTTCAGCCAGATAGCGCGGCGCTGGCGGGCCAGCTCTTCGAGGTGGTGAAGTATGGCGGCGACGCGCGCCGGGTTCGTGTAGTCGAGGGCCGGGCCTTTCGGCACATACATCACGCGCAGGGGACCGGCGCGCCGGGTCAGGACCGAGGCGGCGGCGACCGGCTGTCCGCCTTCGCTGAACAGCAAACGCTTGGGCAGCCAGCCCGTCTCGCGCCGCTTGAACTCGCCCCACTCCCAGGTTTGCAGCACATGCGCCGCCGGCAGGGATCGCAGCGCGGAGTTCCAGGCTGTGGGCGAGGTGCATTCGGAGATGAGCATCGGGCCTACTCCCCAACATGAGCGGCTCTGCACGCCAACAGGCCGCTGCATAAAACAGCGGCCCTATCGTACCCGATGCAGCCCGGCTGCGTCGAGTGCCCGGTGCGCTGCCGTGTCAGACGACCGGCGGCGGTCGACGAGGCAGCAGCAATCCGGCGAACAGCGCGAAGATCGCCGCCCCGATGATCGACCATACGATCGGGAACGCCGTGTCGCCGACGGTGATCACCAGCACTTCCGGTAGGTTCAGCGCGTTGGCAAGCTGCATCCCGATCAACGCGCCGAAGAAACCGACCAGGATCGAGATCAGCAGGCCGCCCAGATAAAACCCGGAGACCATCTGGCCCAAAATGCCGACCGCTCCGGCAATCAGCAGCAGAATCAGAAGTTCAACCAGCGTCATCCCATCCATCTCCACGCCATATTGCCGATGCGCTCAGCATATAGCGGGGCGGGCGAGGCCGAAAGGGTCGCGTGGCGGTTTCTGACCGGGCCAGAT
>DYEN01000168.1 GCA_020725705.1 Anaerolinea sp. | reverse complement strand
GAACTGCCGTGCGCGGGCAATCGCCCCGATGACCGCGTCGCGAACCGGGCTGGGGATCGACTGGGTAGCGATCGACTCGGCCAGCGCGCCCGATTGCAGCATCACGAACATGATCGCCTGTTCCACCAAGCGGGTCATCCGCGCACCGCCGGCGTGGATAATCTCGAGAATCTCGCGAAACTGTTGGGGATCGAGGGTGTTTCCTTCACGCGCCAGGATCTCGATCGCCATGCGAATCCCGACCAGCGGCGTACGCAGCTCGTGCGCCACCATAAGCGTCAGCTCGTCACGCGCCACGTCGAGGGCGCGCTGTTTGGCCTGGGTTTGCGCCAGCAGTTCAGCCTGACGCTTGAGTTTGCTGCCCAGGATCAGCAGCAGCCGGTCTCGATCCAGCGGACGCAGCAGATAGTCGTCGGCGCCAAGCGAATACGCCTGGCGCATCATCTCCGGGTCGTCGCAATCGGTCAGAAACACGAAAGGAACACCGAGCCAGGAACGATTCTGGCGCACGGCCCGCAGCAGGTCCAGGCCGCTCATGTTCGGCATCGCGATGTCGCTGACAATCAGGTCTGGGGGGCGGGGCAGGCGCTCCAATAAGGCCAGCGCAGCCTGACCATCAGCCGCGCTTAACACCTCATATCCACCCTGACGCAGCGCGCGCCCGGCACCCTGCAGCAGAATCGGATTGTCTTCAACCAGCAGAACAGTTGGGGGACCGGACTCGTGAAGTAGCGGCTGACTCACAGGCGGGTTTACCTACCCTTCGTGCACATCCACACACACCCGGCTGACGTTAGTCTTATTTATTATGGCATATCTTCATTAAAAAGGAAAAGGGGAAAGGGCTTTGCGCCAATTTTTTCACAATTTTTCACACAACCTTCACGCCGGCTGCCGGCACGGACAGGGGCCGACACCTGCTCCGCAGCAAAATTGCCGCCCAAGCATTTTTCATGATACACTGCGAATGTGTAAAACTATTAACAGGAGGGTGTATGAAGCTGATCCTCGCGTTTGTGCAAGACCAGGACGCGGACGCAACGATCCAGGCCCTGAACGAAGCCGGGCACCGGGTGACGCGCGTTGCCAGCACGGGCGGGTTCTTTCGCGTCGGCAACACAACCTTGCTGATTGGCGTG
This sequence comes from Anaerolinea sp., assembly GCA_020725705.1. Classification (GTDB taxonomy): domain Bacteria; phylum Chloroflexota; class Anaerolineae; order Aggregatilineales; family Aggregatilineaceae; genus DYGX01. Next base: position 7,894 of record DYEN01000168.1, on the reverse strand, counting down.
AACGATCTTGCGGTCGATCCTGTGATCAACATCCTCAAAGAGACGTGCGAGCGCCGCACGCGGCTGATCCCCGCCGGGCCAAATATCGTCGAGTCGGCGGCCATGATGGGCGCCTTCGTCGAGGTCGAGGTTGGGGGCGCAACGGTCTTCGTACTGAATGTGGAGCACTTTGAACAGGTATGAACGAGACGACGACCAAAGTCATCCTGGTGATCGCACGCGGTGATTGCGCCGACCGTTTAACGCATCAATTGCTGGACGCGCAGTTTCGGGTGACGGAGTTCGCCAGCATGGGCGGGTTCCTGCGCCAGAAGAGCACCACCCTGATCATCGGCGTCAAGCCGGAACGCGTCGAGCAAGCCCTGGCTCTTGTGCGCGAGGTCTGCGCCTCTGCGCCCGACAGCGAAGAGCATAATGCCACCGTGTTCGTGCTCGAAGCCGAGCAGTTCATCCATTTCTAGGCGCCGTCAAAAAACAGCCCGGCGCGATGGTTCGCGCCGGGTCTCGTCCGGGGGCCGCGTTCACTCGTGCGGCGCCCACAACAGTACACTCGTGTCCTCTTCCTCAACCAGCCAGCGCTCAAACCAACGCGCCGCCAGTTCGGCGTCGTAGGCGTCCCCCTGCTCGTGCTCGACAAACCGGGTCCGGTCCGGGCAGCGAAACACTTCGTAGGTGGGCCGCATCCGGTCGAACACCTGCCGGACCAGCGCCGTTGAGGCTCGCCGCCGCGGATACGCGTAGAGCGCCGGGCGCGGGGCGATCAGGCGCGCGACGTCGCTCAGGTCCACATAGCGATACAGGTCCGGCACGAAGTCGCAGCCGTGGCCCGGGATCATCGTCGGGGCAACCGCACCGCCGATGTAGTTCTGCACCACGACAGCCCGGATCCGCTCGTCGAGCGCCGCCAGAAAGAGCGCGATGCCGCCCCCCAGGCGCAGACCGGTCGCGCCGAGCCGCGTGCCATCGACATCCGGGCGCGACTGGAGATAGTCCAGCGCCAGCATCGCATCGTCGATAACCGTCCCCAGCCAGGGCCGCCCGATCAGGCGCCCCACGCTGTCCAGGCCGATGTGATCCGTCTCATCCAGCTCGCCAAAACCTCGCTCTTCCAGCGCCAGCGTCACAAAGCCGCGCTGCGCCAGGGCCAGCCCGTTCGAGCGGTGAGCGCTGTGGACCAGCCCCGCCGTCTGGCGGATCGTCCCGTGCCCGGCCATGATCAGGATCGCGGGCAGTGGACCGCTGGCCTCTTCCGGACGCATCACATACCCCGGGATCATCAGCCCGTCTTGCGCGGTCAGCATGATCTTCTGCCGCCGCACCCCGCTGATCAGATCGCCGTCCAGTTTCTCGACCTGGACGCGGCTGGCCGGGAAATAGCGCAGGCCGAGCAACTCGCGCACCTTGCCGCGCACTTCCCCGCGCCACCAGCGCCAGTCGTCGCCGCGCTGATCCGCATAGGCCAACGCGGGCCGCTGGCCGTAGATCTGGCGCAGCAGCAGCCCAAGCGGGCTGTCCGGCGCGACCGGCTCGGATAGATCGTTGTACTCATCCGTGCGCGGCGTCTCCGGGATCAGCGAGCGCATCAGGCCCGTCACAGAGTGCGCCACAGATTGCATTACCCGCTCCACCGGGCCGGGGCGCTGCTGGCGCTCGACCAGACGCTGCACCGCGTCGCGCACCGATACATGCTCGCCGTAGCGCTCGGCCAGCTCGCGGCGATGACGCATCACCCAGACGTAGAGGTCCGCTTCGGTGCGGCCCGGGAACATTTCGAGAACACCGGACTCGGCGATGACGTCCACCACCAGCGTGTAGACCAGGTCATACCATAGCGCCGCCGCGTCGGGATAGCTGCGCGGCTCGCCGTCGATCCGCTCCAGGTTCTGCCGGTACAGCTCGATCTCGACCTCAAGCTCCGGGTACATGCCCGGCTCGGTCAGGACGATGTTCTGCTCGGGGCGCGTCAAATCCAGCCGCGTGCGATCCAGAAAAGCGCGGTATTCGGCCTTGACGATCAGATCGTCGACTTCGGCATCCGCCGGCAGCCCGCCGACGGGTGTCTCGTATTCCCAGACATAGGCCTCGATCGTCTTGGCACCGAACTGCCGCGCGACAGACACGCGGTGGTTACCGTCCTTGACGAAATATGCGTCGCCCACTTTGTACAGCTCGATTGGCGGCAGGCCCATCTCGAATTGTAGCTCGGCCACGCGCCGCCAGCGGTAGCTATCCCCCTCGATCAGCGGCAGGAAGGTGCGCGTGAAGTCGTTGTAGCGCCCCACACTGCCCACGATCTGATCGAGCGGAACCTGCTGCAACCCCCGGTAGGCGCTCTGGGTCAGGCGCAGCCGTTCCTGCACCTCTTCGAACGAGAGCAAACTCGCCGGGCGCTTGCTCAGCCCCAGCGTGCTGTAGACCCGCTCCAGAAAGGCGCGGCGGCGTGCCTGCGACCAGTACTCGCGCGATGCCGCCTGCACAGCGGGACTGCTATCTTCGGTCATCGGGCGTACTCTCTCCTCACCGGATCGTCATCTACTCGACATCAAGGTACAAGACAATCCGCCAAATGGAATGAGCAACTTCGCCAAAACATGCGGGAGTAATTTCTGGTCGGTTTATCCAGATCAGCCACCGCCGGCGAGATTCAGCCGGCCACAGGCGCTGGCCGCCCGGCCAGAAACCGGTATAATGCGTGCGATTCACGGCAGCACCAGGGTCCGGCACATCCAGGAAGCGTCATGAGCAAGACGGTACAATCTCAGTCTAGCATCCAACTGCCCGTCACACCAGATGCCATTCCCCCCACCCTGCTGGCTTGCGCGCACAACCTGGCCGCTCGCCATGGCGATCGTACTGCGATCACGCTGATTACACCCGACGGCACACTGACGCTCACCTATCGCACCTTTTTCGAGCAGGCGGCCCGCTACGCGCACGCGCTGGAAACCGCCGGAGTGCAACCGCACGACCTGGTGGTGCTTGTGCTTCAGCACGGGCCGGACGTGCTGTACGCCTTCTGGGGTGCGATGCTGCTGGGCGCGATTCCGTCCATCTTCCCGTTTCTCACACCCAAGCTCGACCCGCATCACTATTACGCCAGCGTGCGCGAGTTAGTCGCGTTGTCCGAAGTTAGGGCGGTGATCAGCTATGGCGAGATGCTGCCCGCCCTGCGCGAACACCTGGACGGTATCCCGACCCTATCCGCGCTGCTCGACGTGGACCAACTGGCGCCCCAGGGCACGCTGTCCGGCTACCTTGACCGCGCGCCGTCCCGGCCCGAGGACACGGCCTTCCTGCAACATTCGTCCGGCTCGACCGGCCTGCAGAAAGGTGTGATGCTTTCGCACGGCGCGGTGCTGAACCAGATCGCCGCCTACAGCGCCGCGATCCGCCTGGCGCCGAACGACGTGATCGTGAGCTGGTTGCCGCTATACCACGACATGGGCCTGATCGCGGGGTTCATCCTGCCCATCGTGCAGGGCATCCATCTGGTGCTGATGTCCCCCTTCCATTGGGTGCGCGACCCACAGATCCTGCTCCACGCGCTTCACCGCTATCGTGGCACGCTCTGCTGGCTGCCGAATTTCGCCTACAACTTCCTGGCGACCCGCGTACGCCGCTCGGCGCTGGACGGGCTGGATCTGTCCAGTCTGCGCGCCGTGATCAACTGCTCGGAGCCGGTTCGCCACGAAAGCCACCTGGCGTTTCTGGAGCGATACCGCGCCTATGGGCTGGACGAGAACGCATTGCACACCTGCTACGCGATGGCAGAAAACACCTTCGCCGTGACGCAGAGCGTGCTGGACCGCCCGCCACGCCTGGACGTCATCGATCGCGCTGCGCTGATGGAGCAGCGAATCGCGCAGCCCTCAGACGGGCGCAACGGCCCCACCGTGACGATGGTTTCGTGCGGCGTCCCGATCGCGAATACCGAGATCCGCGTTGTGGACGCCAGCCGTCACGATCTGCCGGAGCGCCGGGTCGGCGAGATCGCGCTGCGCAGCACATCTATGCTCAGCGGCTACTACCGCCGCCCGGACGCCACCGCCCAGGCCCTCGACGGTGGGTGGTATTTCACCGGCGATCTCGGCTATCTGGCCGATGGCGAGCTGTACATCACCGGGCGCCAGAAAGACTTGATCATCGTGGGCGGCAAGAACATCTACCCGCAGGACATCGAGCACGCCATTAACGATGTGCCCGGCGTCCACCCCGGACGGACCGTCGCGTTCGGCGTGTTCAACGAGGCGCTGGGCACCGAAGACATCGCGGTCGTAGCCGAGGTCGACACCGACGATCCCGCCGAGCGCGACGCCATCGCGCGCGAGATCCGGGCGCGCATCGCCACCACCACCGACACGATGGCGCACTATGTCCATCTGGTCGACTCGAAATGGCTGCTGAAAACATCCAGTGGCAAGATCGCGCGCGGCGCCAACCGCGACAAGTTCCTGAACGAAGTGCTCAAGCGGACGTGATCCGCGGGGGCAAAAGGACCACCGCCATGAAACGCCTGCTGGCTCGCTTGTTCAGCCGCGAAAACCTGTTCGCGCTGGTTCTGTGCCTGATCGTGGTGCTGCTGATCGTGGTCACGGCGGACTCGTCCCCGCGCTGGATTTACCAGGGGTTCTAGCGCCACTGCGCGCCCTGGCTGCCAGCAGACCGGTGCAGCGGGCGGCGTCGCATGGCGACTATCAATCCTCACCACCAGCCACTCACATTGATCACCTGGAAAACCCGGCCCCCTGTGTTATAGTGACCTTAATCCTGATAAGCATCTTGGAAATGAGGGAAGTCGGGCGGGAGTCGCATGCACGAGCTGGGCGTGACCCAAAACATCCTCGCCATCGCCCTGCGTCACGCCGAGGAAGCCGGCGCGACTCGCATCACGCGCCTGTCGCTGGTCGTCGGCGAGCTGTCCAGCATTGTCGACGATTCGGTTCAGTTCTATTGGGACCTGATCGCCACCGGCACGCTGGCCGAAGGGGCAACGCTTGAATTCCGCCGCGTGCCCGCCATGCTGCGCTGCAATGATTGCCGGCACGAGTTCCGCATGGATTACGAGTCTTTCCTGTGTCCTCGCTGCGGCGGCAGTCATGTGGCTATTGCCGGGGGCGAAGAATTCTATCTGGAAAGCATAGACGTCGATCTACCGGCGCCGGTCTAGCGCCGCACACAGCCATCTGCAAAGGAACCGGCTATGCCTAATATCCCTGTCGTGGAAACGATTCTGAACGTCAACGACCAACTCGCCGAGAAAAACCGCGCCATCTTCGACCGGGCGGGTCTGCTGGCGCTGAATGTTATGGCGTCGCCGGGGGGCGGCAAGACCAGCGTCATCGCCCGGATCATCGACACGCTGCGCGACGAGGCGCGCATCGGCGTGATGGATGGCGATATCGTCGCGCTTGACCTGGAAGGCTTCGCCGCCCAGGGCATTCCCGTCTCGCTGATCAACACCGGCGGCAACTGCCATCTGGACGCCAACATGGTGCACAGCGCCCTGCCCACAATGGACCTGGACGCGCTCGACCTGCTGATCATCGAGAACGTCGGCAACCTGATCTGCCCGGCGGCCTTCAAGCTCGGCAGCCATCTGAACGTGGTCATTGCCAGCGTGCCCGAAGGGTCGGACAAGCCGTATAAGTACCCGGCCATGTTCCGCGGCGCGGACGTGCTGCTGCTCAATAAGATGGATCTGGCGGCGTATATGGACTTTGACGTCGACTACTTCCGCTACGGCGTCGAGGTGCTCAATCCGGGTGTGGCCTTCTTCCCGATTTCCTGCCGCACCGGCGAGGGGCTGGACGCCTGGCACGCCTGGCTGCGGGCGCGCCTAGCCGAGAAGATTCAGGCACGCGCCTAGAAGACACCCATGCCCACGCTGCCCGCGCGCCACATCCATGTCACCGGCGTGGTCCAGGGCGTCGGTTTCCGCCCCTTTATCTACGGCCTGGCGCGTCGCTACGCGCTGACCGGCTGGGTGATGAATACCTCGGCCGGGGTTGAGATCGAAGTGCAGGGCGAGGCGGACGCACTGGACGCTTTCACGCACGCCATCACTGCCGAGGCACCACCGCTCTCGCGCGTCGAGCGTGTGACGGTGAGCGCGGCGCAGGCGAACGGCTACACCGCGTTCGAGATTCGCCCCAGCACCGCCCAAACAGGCGCCTACCAGCCGATCTCGCCCGATGTGGCAACGTGTGACGAATGCCTGGCCGAAGTCTTCGACCCGGCCAACCGTCGTTACCGCTACGCCTTCACCAACTGCACCAACTGCGGGCCGCGCTTTACCATCATCCGGGACATCCCCTACGACCGCCCGGCCACCACCATGGCAGACTTTACGATGTGTCCGGACTGCCGCGCCGAATACGAGAACCCGCTCGACCGGCGCTTCCACGCCCAGCCGAACGCCTGCCCGGTCTGCGGCCCCCAGCTTGAGCTGCTCCCCAGCGCCGCTCACCCGCTCCTCGGCTGGGCCGATCTGCCCGCCGACCCTATCGAGGCGGCGCGGGCGCTGATCGTCCGGGGCCGCGTGGTTGCGATCAAGGGGTTGGGCGGCTATCACCTGGCCTGCGACGCGACCAACGCCGCCGCCGTGCGCCTGCTGCGCGAGCGCAAAGGCCGCGCCGCCAAGCCGTTCGCAATCATGGTGCCGGATCTGGCGACCGCCCGGCAGCTTTGCGCGCTCGATCCGGCTGGCGAGCAGGCGCTCACCGTCCGCGAGCGCCCCATCGTGCTGCTGCCCTGGCGGGCAGATACGCCGGTCGCCGCCGAAGTTGCACCGGGTCTCAACGAGCTGGGCGTCATGCTGCCCTACACCCCCCTGCACCATTTGCTGCTGGAACCGGCGCCCGGCTTCCCCCCGGCCCTGGTGATGACGAGCGGCAACTTCAGCGAGGAACCGATCGCGACGCAGGACGAGGACGCGCTGGCGCGGCTGGCGCCGCTATGCGACGCCTTTCTGCTGCACAACCGCCCGATCCACATCCGCTGCGATGATTCGGTCGTGCGCCCGGTGGCGGGGCGGATCGTCCCGCTGCGGCGCTCGCGCGGCTATGCCCCCTACCCGGTCCCGCTGCCGTTCGCGGTCCCGCCCCTGCTGGCGACCGGCGCGGAACTCAAGAACACCTTCTGCCTGGCGCGCGACCGCAGCGCCTTCATGAGCCAGCACATCGGCGATCTGGCGAATTACGACGCCCTGCGCTCTTATGAGCACAGCATCGAGCACCTCAGCCGCCTGTACCGCGTTGAGCCGCAGATCATCGCGCACGATGCGCACCCCGACTATGGCGCGACACGCTACGCGCTGGCGCGTCCGGAGCCGAAGATCGCCGTCCAGCACCATCACGCGCACCTGGCAAGCTGCCTGGCCGAACACGGGATCCCGCCGGGCGAGCCGGTAATCGGGGTGATTTTCGACGGGACGGGGTTGGGGCCGGACGGTGCGATCTGGGGCGGCGAGGTGCTGATCGGCGGCTACGACGGCTACCGGCGCTTCGCGCACCTGCGCTACGTGCCGCTGCCCGGCGGCGATGCGGCCACCCTGCGCCCTTACCGCGCCGCGCTGGCGCATCTGTGGGCTGCCGGGATCGCTTGGGATGCCGATCTGCCCCCCGCCCGGGCCGCCGGCGATCAGGAGCGAGCCATCCTGGCACAGCAGCTTGCCAGGCGCCTGAACGCGCCGGACACGTCCAGCATGGGGCGGCTGTTCGATGCGGTGGCGTCCCTGGCGGGCGTGCTGCACCGCGTCACCTACGAGGCCCAGGCGGCTATCTGGCTCGAAGCGCGGGCCGACCCCGACGAAAGCGCGGCGTATGCGTTCCATATCCTGCCGGGCGCCCAGGGCGAACCGTACCGGCTCGATCCGGCACCCGCCCTGCATGCCGTG
>DYEN01000167.1 GCA_020725705.1 Anaerolinea sp. | reverse complement strand
CCAGCGTTACTGGGGCGCGCCGATCCCGATCGTCTACTGCGACCGGTGCGGGGCAGTGCCGGTTCCTGAAGATCAACTGCCGGTCCTGCTGCCGGACGACGTGGACTTCAAGCCAACCGGCGAAAGCCCGCTGCGCTATCACCCCGGCTTCCTGAATACCACGTGTCCGCAGTGCGGCGGACCGGCCACGCGCGAGACGGACACGATGGACACGTTTATGTGCTCGTCGTGGTACCAGTATCGCTATCTGAGTCCGCACTATGACGAGGGGCCGTTCGACCCGCACGAGGGCGCGTACTGGCTGCCGGTCGACCAGTATACCGGCGGGATCGAGCACGCCACGATGCATCTGATGTACACGCGCTTCTTCACCAAGGCGATGCGCGACTGCGGCATCTTCGAGCCGACAAAGCGCGCCGCCGAGGCAATGGGACGCGACACAACCGGAATGTTCGACGAGCCGATGCTGGCGCTGTTCAACCAGGGGATGATCCTGGGCGAGCCGCGCGACGGCGATCTGATCGTTGCCACCGGCAAGTTCGAGGGCGAAAAGCTGAACGCCAGCCACATCCGGGTCGTCTCGAAGCTGGACGGCATCGAGGCAGCACCGGGGTACGACACGGTCGTCGGCGAGGTGCTGTCTCGTAAAGAGCTGGTGCTGAACGTCCAGACGCCGGACGGGCGGTCGGTCGTGGTCGATACGGACGAGACGACCGTCTTCGATATCCCCGGCGCCGGTCCCGATGCGACCATTGAGCAGATCCGCTACCAGCTAGACGTCGAGAAGATGTCCAAGAGCAAGGGGAACGTCGTCGCGCCGGATGAACTGGTCAACACCTACGGCGCCGACGCCGTGCGCGCTTACCTGATGTTCGCCTTCCGCTGGGAACAGGGCGGACCCTGGGACAGCCAGGGGATCCAGGGTGTGGTCCGCTGGCTGAACGACGTCTGGGCGCTGGTACTGGACGGCGTTGAGGGGGACCAGGCCGATCCCGCTACCGAGCGCGATCTGATGCGCAAGGTGCACCAGACGATCAAAGCCGTCAGCGACGGGCTGGAGCATTTTACGTTCAATACCGCGCTGGCGGCGCTGATGGCGCTGCGCAACACGCTGCACGACATCCAGCGCCGGGACACCGTCAGCCGCGCGGTGTGGGACGAGGCTATCCGCCATCTGCTGCTGTTGATGGCGCCCTTCACGCCGTTCATCGCCGAGGAACTGTGGGTGCGGCGTGGCTACCCATACAGCATCCACACGCAGCCCTGGCCGGTTTACGATCCGGAGATCGCCGCCGAGGAAGAGATCACGCTGGTGGTCCAGATCAACGGCAAGGTGCGCGACCGGATCCAGGTCCCAGCCGGCATCAGTGAGGACGAAGCCAAGCGCCTGGCGCTGGAGTCCACCGGAGCGCAGCGACACATGGCCGGAAAGCCGCCACGCAAGGTGATCTACGTCGCGCAGCGCGGCATGGTCAATATCGTCGTGTAGCAGCTAACGGCAGCAGAAAGCAGCAGAGAGCAGCAAAAAGCAGCGAGGAACGGGGAAAACCGAACTCGCTGCTTTTTACTGTCCTTCGCGCTGTTTTTAGCTGTCTTTTGCTGCCTCTCGCTGGTTCTCGCTGCTTCTAGCCCAACGAAAACGTCGCGCCGTCGCGGTAGATGTCCTGCTGCTCGACGCTGCGATACACCGTCACCTCGCCGCGTCCCATCACTTCGTACGTGTCTTCGGGCGTCCAGGTGATATAGGTCAAATCGTCGATCCCGATGGCGGTCACACCTTCGGGGATCCCGGCCAGCAGCCGGTCGGCTGGCAGGCGCATCTGAACGAATTCGTGGTGCGGCACGATCGCCAGATGAGGCGCCAGACCCAGCCCGCGCTCCCACACGCCGCCCAACCAGTACGCGCCGCCGAGCGCCATCGCGCTCGCGCCCGTCGCGACAACGACCGCCGTACGCTGAAGAGCACGGCGCAGCGCAGCCTCGGTCTTGGTGCCTGTCAGGCGCTCCACCAGGTCAAGCGCGCTTCCATCGGGCAGCACCAGCCCTTCGACCTTGTCCAGAATCTCGTACTCGCTGGCGGTGTTCGCGGCCAGCGGCGACGTGATCATGACGTATTCGGCAAAAGTCCCCAGGTTGTTCAAGTAGCGGGTGATGCGATCCGGCTCGCGCCGGGTGCCGGATATATCCGCCGCCGGGATCACAACCACCCTGGGCCGGGCGTGGCTCCGGCGGATCCGGTTGAGCCAGTGGCTGTCCAGAGTCCGGGCTGGCGGGGTGAAGGCCTGGCCGCCGCTCAACACCAGGTATCCCTTCATCAAACTGCCTTTCGCTGGAAGCGTCACGCGCTGGAAAAACGTGGATCCAAGGTCACCTGTAAGCCGCGTTCTGTTCCTGCCGGAACCGGCAGGCGGTGATCATCTCTCTAGGGAGCCGGTTACCCGACCCCTCAAGCGGCCTACCCGGAACTGATGGCGGGACGGGCAGCCCCTCGTTCCTGCTTGGCCTTGCTCCCGGTGGGGTTTGCCTAGCCGTCTGTGTCGCCACAGACGCTGGTGCGCTCTTACCGCACCGTTTCACCCTCACCCCTCGTGCGAGGGGCAATCTGCCTCTCTGTTGCACTTTGCCGTCGGGTTACCCCGCCTGGCCGTTAGCCAGCACCGTGCCCTGTGGAGCGCGGACTTTCCTCATCTCGCGCGAGGCGAGACGCGATCACCCGGTCACCTTGGATCCACTGCCATTATACCACCCCGCCCCGCTCATTCCATTTGATCTATGTAAGCGCGCAGGGCATGCCAGGGAGCCTCATCCCAATAGCGCCGTGCTGCGCCGGACGGCGACGGGAGCACGAAAAACACCGTCTTGCCCAGGCGCTCGGCCTGAAGCCCGTACTCGACACGAGGTTTTCCAAAGAACTCTTGCGCGGCACGCTTGCCGACGAACGCTACCACACGCGGCGCGTAATATGCGATCTTGGCCCGCACGCCCGCCGGGTCAAAGTCGCTGCGGGTCAGGACGTCATCGTTGCCGACCTTCTCAGGCGCCATCCCGGTCAAGCCAATCCCATAGCGCGGCAGATCGCGGAATTCCCGCGGGTCAAGGCGGCGCGGCGTGAACCCCGCCGCATAGAGCACGTCCCAGAAACGGTTACCAGGGCCGGCATAGGGTGCACCGACCTCAGCCGAGCGCCGGCTGGCGGCTGTGCCAACGAAGACCACCGCCAGCCCAAGTTCGAGCACATCCGGCAGAACCGGCACCGCCCTACCTCGCCGGTTCGATCACTTCCACGCCGCCCATATAGGGACGCAGCACCGGCGGGATGACGACGCTGCCGTCGCGCTGCTGGTAGTTTTCGAGCACGGCGATAAACGGGCGGATGACGGCCAGCCCGGAGCCGTTGAGCGTATGGACAAAGCGCGGGCGACCCCCGTCTGCCGGGCGATAGCGGATATTGGCACGGCGCGCCTGAAAGTCGCGCGTGTTGCTGCACGAGCTAACTTCCAGCCATTCGCCGCTGCCGGGCGCCCACATCTCGATGTCGAACTTCTTCGAAGCGGCAAAGCCGAGATCTCCGGTAACCATCTCCACCCGCCGGTACGGGATTTCAAGCGCCGCGCAGACCGCCTCAGCCGCCTCGACCAGGGACATCAACTCGTCGTTGCTCGTTTCGGGCGTGGTGAACTTGTACAGTTCCACCTTCTCGAACTGGTGCACGCGCTTCAGCCCGCGCACGTCGCGCCCCGCGCTCATCTTCTCGCGCCGGAAGCACGGCGTATGTGCCACATAGTACAACGGCAGATCGGCTTCCTCGAAGATCTCGTCGCGGTGCATGTTCGTCAGCGCCACTTCTGCCGTGGGCAGCATGTACAGCCCCGACTCGGCGTCGAAATAGACCACGTCGCGAAACTTCGGGAACTGGGCCGAGCCGAACATCGCGTCTTCATGCACCATAAAGGGCGGGTAGATCTCGGTAAAACCGCGCTCGACCTGGAAATCAAGCATCCACATGCCTAGCGCCCGGTACAGGCGCGAGCCAAGACCCTTCAGGATGTAGAAGCGCGTGCCGGAAAGCTTAACGCCGCGCTCAAAATCGATGATCCCCAGCGCCGGACCCAGTTCCCAGTGCGGCAGCGGCTCGAAGTCGAACTCGCGCAGCGTGCCCTGGGCCGGGTGGATGATGTTCTGCTCTTCGCTCTCGCCAACCGGCGTGGTGGGGTCCGGCATGTTCGGGATCCACAGCAGGTGCTCGTCCAGCGCCTGCTCGATAGTCCGGATCTCGGCGTCCAGCGCGCCCACCCGATCTCCCTGCACGCGCAGGGCTTCCATCAGCGCGTCGAGCGCCTCGGCCGGCGCGTCAGGGTCGATGTCCTCGTCGGCCGCCGGTGGGTTGGCAAGGGCCTCAAGTGCCGCATCGGTCTGATCCGCCTGGATAGCGGCGATAGCGGCGCGCGCTCCGCCGACGATCTGCGCCGGGCTGAGATGTTTCGCGCCGCGGAAGCGCCCCATCTGCTTGTTGATCCGGTTGCGGTCCGCTTTGAGCGCCTCGACCCGCGCCAGCAACTCGCGGCGACGTCGATCCAGCGCGACGATCTGATCGACGCGTTCGACTGCCGCCGGGTCATTGAGCTTGACAAGCTGCTCTTTAACCCAGTCCGGCTTTTCGCGAATAAGATTGATGTCGATCATGCCTGTATCACTCCCTGTCTGCGAGTAGTGCCTGCCTCATACAAACTTTCCGCACTGCGCGGCTCAGCGCCGCCGGGCACGCCCGGAACGGCGCGCAGTTGTCTTAGGGCCGGAGTCAGGTCCGCGCCGGGGCGGCCCGGACAGATCTCGGTACAGACGCAGCGCGGCCAGCGCCAGCCCGATGATCACAACGCCCAGCACAAGGCCATTCCACACATCAGGGGTCATGAATTCCAACGGCATCATCCGCTCCTCACTAATAGAAAACCCCTCGCCTGCAATGCTGCCAGGACGAGGGGACCCGTGGTGCCACCTGGTTTCGCCCGTGCCTTGCGACACGAGCCTCGGGGAGTGCAAACACTCCGGCGCGATAACGGGCGTGCCCGGCCTGTCTTAGCGCGACGGGATCGACAGGCGACTGTTCGGGGGTGGATGTTCCGCTGGCTCACGACCGCCTTGCACCGGCCGGCGGCTCTCTGGACGCGAGGCCCAGCGTACTTGGCCCCGTCAAAGTCGTTGCGGTGTTCAGATGCCTGATTTGACGAGCAGTGTAACAAACGCGCCGGGCGCTGTCAAGGCGGTGCGGCCTCGCCGCCAACCCGGCCACCCGCAGAGAAATTTCCACCGCTTTTGAACCGAT
>DYEN01000166.1 GCA_020725705.1 Anaerolinea sp. | reverse complement strand
TGTGCTCGAAGTGAGCGGCAATCACGGTGTGATCCAGGTCTTTATCGGCACGGCCGGGCTGGACCTGAAGCGCACCCGCGTGCGCTTTATGGGCGATGTCGCCCGGCTGGATGTCTCTCCGGCGATGCTGGGGCGGGTGCTGGACGGCGCCGGGCAGCCGCTGGACGGCGGGCCACCAATCGTCCCGGCGGTGTCGCTCGACATCAACGGCTCGCCGATTAACCCGGCGGTGCGCGCACACCCCAGCGAGTTCATCCAGACCGGCATCTCGGCCATCGACGGGCTGAACACCTTGACGCGCGGCCAGAAGCTGCCGATCTTCACGCTCTCCGGCCTGCCGGCTAACGAGCTGGCGGCGCAGATCGCGTCCCAGGCACGGGTCAGCAGTGTATCCGGGCGGAACGAGACGGAGCCGTTTGCCGTGGTCTTCGCGGCGATCGGCATCACGCACCGCGAGGTGACCTTTTTTACGGAAGCCTTTCAGGCCAGCGGGACGGCGGAGCGCACGGTGGTGTTTATCAACCGCGCCGACGATCCCTCGATCATGCGCCTGTACACGGCGCGCGCCGCGCTGACGGCGGCGGAATATCTGGCGTTTGTCCACGATCAGCACGTTCTGGTCATCATGACCGATATGACGAACTACTGCGAGGCGCTACGCGAGGTCGCCGCCGCGCGCGAGGAAGTGCCGGGGCGCCGGGGTTATCCGGGCTATCTCTACAGCGACCTGGCGAGCCTCTACGAGCGGGCCGGGCGGATTCGCGGGCGGCGGGGGTCGATCACGCAGCTTGTGATCCTGACCATGCCCGACGACGACATCACCCATCCAATCCCGGACCTGACCGGGTACATCACCGAGGGGCAGATCGTGCTCAGCCGCGACCTGCACCGCAAAGGCATCTACCCGCCGATTGACGTCCTGCCTTCGCTCTCGCGCCAGATGAAGGCGGGCATCGGCGAGGGAAAAACCCGCGCCGATCACGCGCCGGTCGCTGCTGAGTTGTACGCTCTGTACGCGCGCGGGCGCGACCTGCGTCGCCTGATCGCGATCATTGGCGAGGCGGCGCTCTCGGACGAAGATCGCCTCATCCTGGACTTCGCCGACCGGTTCGAGCGGGAGTTTGTCGGGCAGGGCCAAACCAACCGGACTATCGACGAAACGTTGGACCTGGCCTGGGGGCTGATGGCAACGCTACCCCGTGACCTGCTGACGCGCATCCCGGAGCGGATGCTCCAGCAGCGCGTGTGGGCCGAGCCGGACGACACGGAGCGCGCCCGATGAAGACGATCATCAGCACGCGCATGGAGCTGCTGGCGCGCAAAGAGCAGATCGCGCTGGCGCATGAGGGGTTCGAACTGCTGGAGCAGAAGCGCGTCGCGCTGCTCGACGAATTGCTGCGTGCGGCACATGCCGTGATGGAAGAGACGCACACGCTGGAAGAAGCAGCGGCCAACGCGTACCGGGCGCTGGCACGGGCCGAGGCCACTGCCGGTGCCGAGGCGGTCCGGTCCACGGCGCTTGCCAGCCGCGACGATCTGCTGCTGGATGTCACCGGCCTGAACGTGATGGGCGTCCGGGTGCCGCTCATCGAGCCGGTGCGAGTGGCCCGCTCGATGATCGATCGCGGCTACTCCATCGTGGGCACCTCGACCACCATCGACGAGGCGGCAGCGGCGTTCGAGGCCGAGGTCGAGGCGATCATCCGGCTGGCGGAAAGCGAGCTACGGCTGCGGCGTCTGGCGGTTGAGCTTCAGCGTGCCACGCGCCGGGCCAACGCGCTGAAATACGTCCTGATCCCGCGCCTGGAACAGGAACGCGACTACATTGAGATGGTGCTCGCCGAGCGCGAGCACGCCGATCACTTCCGGCTTAAGCTGACCAAGCGCGCCCTGGAGCGCAAGCGCGAGGCGTCCTCGTGATCGCCGGATGGGGCAGCCTCAGCGGGAGACGCGCCCCGATACATCTCCACCCATCAACTTCTCGACCTCGCCCACGCTGACCAGGTTGAAATCCCCGAAAATCGTGTGCTTCAGGCACGACGCCGCGATGGCGAAATCCAGGGCGGTCTGCGGGTGGTCGTAGGCGCGCAGGCCGTAGATCAGCCCGCCGACAAAAGCATCGCCGCCGCCGACCCGGTCCACGATATGCGTGATGTCGTACTGCGCCCCGGTGTAGAAGGTGCCCTCGCGCCACAGGACGCCCGACCAGGTATTGTGGCTGGCGGAGATCGAGCCGCGCAGCGTGATGGCGATGGTGCGCAGGTTTGGGAAGCGCTCGTGCAGCGCCTCGCAGACGTGGCGGTATTTGTCCGCTTCGACCTTGCCCGCGATGACGTCGGTATCGGGTGCGTGGATGCCGAACACCTGAGCCGCGTCTTCTTCGTTGCCCACCGCCACATCGCAGTGCGAGACCAGTTCGGGCATGACCTCGCCGGCTTTTTTGCCCCATTTCCACAGGTTCTTGCGATAGTTCAGATCGCACGAGACGGTCAGCCCCAGAGTTTTGGCGACCTGCACCGCTTCCAGGCAGGCTGCTGCCGCGCCGGCGGAGATCGCGGGTGTGATCCCGGTCCAGTGGAACCAGTCCGCGCCGTCGAAGACCGCCGTCCAGTCGATCATCCCCGGTTCGATGGTCGCCATTGACGAGTGCGCGCGGTCGTAGACAACTTTGCTGCCGCGCTGCACCGCGCCCATCTCCAGGAAGTAGATGCCCAGGCGCTCGCCCCCGCGCACCACGTGCGCGACACCCACGCCGTACTGACGCAGAAATTGCAGGCAGGCATCACCCAGGTCGTTGGCCGGCAGGCGCGTCACAAACTCGACCGGCATCCCGTAATTCGCCAGCGATACCGCAACGTTCGACTCGCCCCCGCCGTAGATCGCGTCGAACGAGCGCGCCTGCCCGAAGCGGAGCATCCCCGGCGGCGACAGGCGGAGCATAATCTCACCAAACGTAACGACTTTCTTCATGTTGCGCATCCTTTCGCATTGTGATCTTGAGGGGCTGATGCCGATCCCACGACGGCGCTAGGGGGCGCTGCCGCGCGGGATGAATTCTTCTTCGTACAGATATTCCTGATAGGTTAGGTCGCCGTTCATGCGCGCGAAGAGGAGCCGCGCGGCGTTGGCACCGATCTCGTATTTGGGCACGCGAAAGGTGGCGAGCGGGGGGGTGACCTGGCTGGCGAGCAAAATGTCGTCGCCGCCGATCAGCGCCAGGTCTTGCGGGATCCGCCGCCCAAGCTCGATGGCGGCGCGCATGACGCCCAGGGCGACCAGGTCGTTGCCGGCGACGATCGCGGTCAGCTCGGGGTGTTCCGCCAGCAGCGCGTGCCCGGTTTGGTAGCCTGCCTCCCAGGTGGGCAGGCAGGTGGCGCACCACTCGCGACGGATGGTGATGTTGTGCTCGGCCATTCGCTCGATCAGCGTCTCGATCTGCATGTTGATCAGGCTGCGCTGGAGATTGATGTACCCGATGCGCTGGTGGCCTGCGCGCGCCAGATACAGCGCGGACTGGTACGCACGAAACCCGTAGCCGTGGCGCGGACGCACACAGCTGGCCACGCGCGGGAACTGGCGGTTGATGGTTACCACGGCGCGGTGCTGTTTGAGCAGGGGCAACAGAGTCTCGTCCGGCAGGCGGGAACTGACCGGGATCAGGCCATCGACCGCCGCGTCGTCAAGCTGGCTGAGGACGGCGGCTTCGCGCGCCGGGTTCTCGTTGGTGTTGGCGAGCAGCACGCTGTATTCGGCTTCCCACGCCACATCCTCGATGCCGTGCACGATCTCCGCGAAGTAGGGGTTGGTGATGTCCGGCACGACCACGCCGATCATCCCCGTCTTGGCCGTCACCAGGGTGCGTGCGGCGCGGCTGGGCCGATAGCCAAGCTGCTCAATGACTTCGGAGACGTGCTGGCGGGTGGCGGGGCTGATCCGGCCCGTGTGGTTAATCACGCGGGAGACGGTCATGGCCGAGACTCCGGCTGCGCGCGCGACATCTTCGAGCGTGACGCGTTTGCGTTTGGTGGGCATGAGAGGGTGACCTGGTTGACACCCTGTTTAAATCGGCGTACACTGAGTGCAAGGGTTAACGCTAACTCTTGACTCAGATCAGCGCGTAAACCGAGGGGCTATTCTACAGGTTAGCGCTAACTCTTATTTCTCGCTCATTATATACCGCATCTTCTTTTGAGGCAACTACTTGCCCGCTCAGCGACCTGTGAGGCCGCGCTGCCGCGCTTGACGTTCGCCGCTTGTTTGCACCGGCGTGTCTGCACGGCCAACCGCCAGCCGGGAAAGGAGGCACACACCGAGACAAAGCCCACCCCCGTTGTGTTTTTCGCTTAGACAGTTACGCAATATTTAGGAGTACAAGATGGCAAGCAAACGCGTTCTCCTTTCTCTCGTTACCCTGCTGCTCGTCGCCGCTTTTGTCGTTCCCAGCCTGCCGCTTGCCAGCGCCCAGGAAGGCCGGCAGTACGGCGAGGCGCCCATGCTGGCGGAGAAGGTCGCCGCGGGCGAACTGCCGCCGGTCGAGGAGCGCCTGCCCGAGAACCCGCGTGTCGTCGAGCCGATCGACAGCGTGGGCGTCTACGGCGGGATCTGGAACCGGGCCTGGCGCGGCGTCAACGACTTCCACTGCTTCGGGCGCCTGGTCTACGACCCGGTGCTGCGCTGGCCGCGCAACCCGGAGGATCCGATTCAGCCCGGCCTGGCCGAGCGCTGGGAGTGGAACGAAGACAGCACAGAGCTGACGCTTTACTTCCGCAAGGGGCTGAAGTGGTCGGACGGCGTTCCGTTCACGGTCGATGACGTGATCTTCTGGTGGGAAGCCATTGAGACGGATCCGAACGTCACCGCCGCGATCCATACCGAGTGGCAGTCGCTGGAAGAGCTGATCAAAATTGACGACAGCACGATCAAGCTTCGCTTCTCGCAGCCGAACGGTCTGGCCGAGACGGTGGGCCTGGCTTTCCACGGCAACCAGTGGCCGCTTGGTTTCGAGCGCTTTGGCTTCTACGCGCCGAAGCACTATCTGGAGCAGTTCCACCCGGCCTTTAGCGACACCGGCACCTACGAGCTGTTCGAGGAAAAGGCCTTCGACTACAACGTCGAGCGCCCGGTGATGACGGCCTGGAAGATCACGCAGTACGATCCCGGCGCGACGCTGATGATCGCCGAGCGCAACCCGTACTACTGGGCGGTCGACATTGAGGGCAACCAGCTTCCCTACATCGACTATATCTACTTCCACCTGGTTGAAGATGTGGCGGGCGTGAACGCGATGGGCATCGCGGGCCAGCTGGACATGCAGGCGCGCGCGATCAGCCTGGCGGATTACCCTGTCTACATCGAGAACTCTGAGGCGAACGGCTACCATATGTTGCTCTGGCCGCAGGCGATGGCCTCGAACGCCACACTTTTCATCAACCAGAGCTACCCCGATCCGAAGTATCGCGAGCTGTTCCAGAACTTCGACTTCCGCCGCGCGCTGTCGCTGGCCATCGACCGCAATGCCATCAACGAGATCGCCTTCCTGGGCCAGGGCGTGCCGCGCACCGAGACGGTGGTTCCGGCTTCGCCGTACTACCAGCCGGAGCTTGAAGCGCTCAATGCGGAGTACGACCCGGCGACTGCTGAAGCCCTGCTCGATGGTCTGGGGCTGACGAAAGGCCCGGACGGCTTCCGCACCTTCCCGGATGGCTCGGAGCTGCTGATCGTGATCGAGACGTCGGGCACGGGTGCGGGCGAGCTGGACTCCTACGAGCTGATCACCGAGTGGTGGAACGCGATCGGCGTCAAGACCGAGCTGGTTCAGGAAACCCGCGAGGTGTTCTGGAACCGGGCCGGCGCGAACGAGGTGATGGTCGCAACCTGGACGACCGACCGCGGCCTGTACCCGATGGTAGACCCGATCTACCAGTTCCCGTTTGACGAGCGCTCGTGGATGGCGCCCGCGTTCGGCATGTGGTACAAGTCCGGCGGAACGCAGGGCGAAGAGCCGACCGACGAGTTCAAGGCGGCGATGGCGCTCTACGACGAGTACAAGGTCACGACCGACCCGGCCCGCCAGCTTGAGATCGGCAAAGAGCTGGTCAAGATGGCGACCGAGAAGCTGTGGGCAATCGGCACCGTTGGCCTGGTTCCCACGCCGGTTGTGGTGAAGAACAACTTTATGAACGTTGCCACCGAGCACACCGCCGACTGGATCATCATGACTCCCGGCACGCAGGATCCCGCGCACTACTACTTCGCGGACGCCGGCCAGTAAAGATCGACACACCCGCGACCGGGCGCCCAGCGCGGCGCCCGGTCGTCACCGTACAATGCCGGAGACCCTGCTATGCTGAACTACATTGTCCGTCGCGTTCTGACGATGATCCCGATGCTGGTGGTGATCTCGTTCATCTCGTTTGTGATCATCCAGCTTCCCCCCGGTGACTTTCTCAACACCATGCAGGCGGTGCAAGGTTCCAGCGGCGGCGGTATGACCAACGATCAGGCCGAACTGCTGCGCAGGCGCTACGGCCTGGACGAGCCACTGCTGGTGCAGTATGGCAAGTGGCTGTCCGGCTTTCCTCGGGGCGACTTCGGCTATTCGTTCGAATGGAACACCTCGGTCTGGAACCTGATCGACGATCGCATCGGCTACACACTGCTGTTGGGCTTCTGCTCGCTGCTTGTGATGTTTGTGCTGGCGATCCCCATCGGCATCTACTCCGCCACGCACCAGTACTCCATCGGCGACACGGTGCTGTCGGCGTTTGCGTTTCTGGGGCTGTCGATTCCGGGCTTTCTGCTGGCGCTGATCTGGCTCTACGTCGGGGGCATCCTGCTCGGCCTGGACATCATGGGCGACCAGTCCAAGCAGTACATCAACCAGCCCTGGTCGCTGGCGAAAGCCTGGGATTACTTCCTGCATCTGTGGCCGCCGGCCATCATCCTGGGGCTGGCGAGCACCGCGCAACTGATGCGCATCATGCGCAATGGCATGCTTGAGGCCATGAGCGAGCAATACATCACCACCGCGCGCGCCAAGGGACTGAAGGAGCGCACCGTGATCAACCGCTACGCGGTTCGCGCGGCCATCAACCCTGTCGTGAGCGTGATGGCGATGGAAGTGCCCAAGATTATCTCGTCGTCTATTCTGATTGGGGTCGTGATGTCCGTACCCACCACCGGGCCGACCTTCTTGAGCGCGCTGCGCAGCCAGGATATGTACGTGGCCGGCACGCTGCTGATGGTCATGTCGGTGATGCTGCTGGTGGCCAACCTCATCGCGGACCTGATCTTGGGCTGGCTGGACCCACGGATCGTGTACACATGATCGACACACCGCCAAACCCCGCATCGAATGAACCGGGCGCCAGCTCGATCGCGCAGCGGTCCGAAATGCTGCGCGGCCTGTACTACGCGCTGGCCGAGGAACAAGAAGGGCGCGAGCTAAACGGCAGGATCAGCGAGTTGACCGCTGCCGAAGCCAAGTTCGCCGCGTCGCAATGGTCGATCATCTGGCGGCGCTTCCGGCGCAACCGGGCTGCGATCATCGGCGGCGTCATTGTGCTGATCTATTATCTGGTCGCCCTTGCCGGAGATTTCATCGCCCCGTTTGCCCTTGAAACGCGCTTTGTCGAACAGGCCTATCTGCCACCCCAGCGCGTGCACCTGTTTGACGACGGGAAGCTCAAGCCGTACGTCTACAAGATCGAATCGGGTCGTGACCCGGTGACACTCAGGAAAGTCCATATCCAGACGGACGAGAAGGTCTATCTGAAGTTCTTCGTCCGGGGTGACCGCTATGACGTCTTCGGTCTGTTTAGGTCGGACCTTCACCTCTTTGGGGCAGAAGACGGCGGCCTGGTGAGCATCCTGGGCACAGACCGGCAGGGACGCGATATGTTCTCGCGGATCGTGCTGGGCAGCCAGATCTCGCTTTTCATCGGGCTGTTCGGCGTGGTGCTCAGCCTGGTCTTCGGGGCCGTGCTCGGCATCGCTTCCGGATACTATGGCGGCCTGATCGACGAGATCATCCAGCGTCTGATCGAGGTGGTGCGCGCGTTCCCGTCCATCCCGCTGTGGATGGCGCTCTCGGCGGCGGTTCCGCCGGGGTGGTCGCAGACCAAGACATATTTTGCGGTGACGGTGATTCTGTCGCTGATCGGGTGGACCTGGCTGGCGCGGCAGCTTCGCGGCCAGGTGCTGGCGCTGCGGCAGAGCGATTACGTCATGGCGGCGCGGCTGGCCGGGGCCAGCGACGCGCGGATTATCTTCAAGCATCTGTTCCCCGCCACGTTGGGGCAGATCATCGTTGTGGCGACGCTCTCGCTGCCGGCCATGATCATTGCCGAGACGTCGCTCAGCTTCCTCGGGCTGGG